>DASVBA010000389.1:0-6913 GCA_036376095.1 Chryseolinea sp. | reverse complement strand
TCCCGTGAGGTTGACGTAGAATTCATACAGGTGACTGAACTCGGTATCGTTGTGCTCCTGGATCCGTTTAGTCGTCTCGTCAGCAATTCCAAGGGGATTCGACCGAAGCAGATATTCGACTTTTACAAAGTCCACCAGGTATTGAAGGAGAGGTTCTTGAAGGGAAAGCTGTGCCTGTTCCAGAATATAATTCTTGTCGCGGGGGAAGAATTTTCTAAGCACTGTCGATGAATGGTTTTTCAAAGGTAGCGAATAGTCCGCAAGTTGAAAAAGGTCTGCTACTCTATGCTTACGTTGACATGCCGTTCGGCATGATAGGAAGATCTTACCAGCGGTCCGGCTTCCACATAACGGAGCCCGCGTTTAAGACCTTCGTCCTTGTACATCTCGAAAGTTTCAGGATGGATAAATTCGGCAACCTCGAGATGCATTTTTGTAGGCTGAAGGTACTGACCGAGTGTAAGGATCAAAAGACCATTTTCAACAAGGTCGTCCATTGCCTTGAAGACTTCGTCTTTTGTTTCTCCAAGCCCGAGCATGATCCCCGATTTTGTGCGCATTCCGGCTTCTCGTATTCTTTTGATCTGTTCGAGACTGCGTTCATACCTTGCCTGCGGACGGACCATTCGATATAAACGGCCAACAGTTTCCATATTATGAGAAACTACTTCCTGGCCACCCTCGATCATCCGGTACAGCGCCTCCCAATTTCCCTTCGTGTCAGGGATCAATGTTTCTATGGTGGTGTCAGGATTCAGCTTTTTTGTCTCTACAACGGTCTGATACCAAACCTCTGCGCCGCGGTCTTTTAGTTCATCCCGATTAACAGAAGTAATAACAGCATGCTTCACCTTCATCAGCTGAATCGCTTCAGCGACACGCTTAGGTTCATCCAGGTCGTATTCAGTAGGGCGGCCCGTAGCTACAGCGCAGAACGTGCAGCTTCGGGTACAAACATTACCGAGTATCATAAACGTCGCCGTACCCGCCCCCCAGCATTCACCCATGTTAGGGCAGTTTCCACTCTCGCAAATCGTATGAAGCTTATATTCATCGACAAGCCTCCTTACACGTGCATAGTCAGGCCCAACCGGAAGCTTCACCCGAAGCCAGTTTGGTTTGCGTTTTTGAGTCTCTGCTGAAGATATCGTCGGAAGTTCAATCATGATGCCGTTAATCGTTAATAGTTATCCGTTAATAGTGTCGCCATTGGACTTTTTCTCCGTTTTGCACTCCTGGTCAATCGTTGATGGTATCGCACTCACCCCCGCCCACACACGATCAACGGATAACGGTTAACGTATAACGCTCCCTACTTACCAATAAGTTCTTTATACTCTGCCGCCGTCAGCAGTCCGTTTGCTGATCCCTTTACCTCAGCCTTGATCATCCACCCTTCGCCGTAGGGGTCTTCATTGACCTTTTCCGGGCTTGCGTCCAATAGCGGGTTTATTTCAAGGACTTTCCCGGCGACCGGCATATAAAGGTCCGAAACCGTTTTCACCGCTTCGACAGTACCAAAAATTTCGTGTTCGGCCACCTCCTGGCCAACGGTATTGATGTCCACATAAACGATGTCGCCCAATTCGCCCTGTGCGAAATCAGTGATGCCGATGGTTGCCGTATTGCCATCTATTTTAACCCATTCGTGGTCCTTTGTGTACTTCAATCCGTCCGGAATATTCATGATTTGATCGATTTTAAGTGGGGCAAAAATAGGAAAAAAATGCGAGGTGAATCCGCCCTCTTTACCCCATTCCCTTATTACCCATTATTTACTTATTCACCCTATCCCTTCTGATCACCTTATCACCTTATCTCCTTATCTCCTTATTACCCCTACTGCGCCAGGCTGAACCTGATCTGCACACCAAACCGCGTGGTGGCGCGACGGTAAGCATTGGAAACCAGCGGCTCGTTTACCGTCCTTTCGTAGTACACCTGGACGTTTAATTTTTGGTTTACAACGTAGCTTATATTTGGCCGGAGCTGGAAGTTGATGTTTCCATTGGTAATGATATTCAGCTCGTCGATCTTTCGCTGAATAGTTTTCGTATCGCTCACTGTGGCGTTTAGACGAAAGGTGACATCATTCTTGAGGACAATAAGGCGTCCCTGCGATTTAAACGGCAACCTCATGTTGTTCTTTGTAAATCCGAGCTCGAACGAAAAATCCTTACTACTCAGTTCGGTGATTTGTGCATTCGAGATATTCAAGGACAAGTCGCGCTTGGTCTTGTATTGAAGATTTGCCGTCACCCGATTCTTTGTCCGCACATTCACACCAACCAGCGGAGCAAATTGTTCCGATATCAATACCTGGCTTATTACGTAGACGGGAAGCAGTTGTCCGTCGACTGTTCTGCCAAAATATGTTCGGTTATAATCTTCGATAGGCTTGTCGATCTCCAGCGACTCCGGGTCGTTAAATTGCAATGAGTTTGAATAACTCATCACCGAATAGGTTGATTGGTAGGCGTGCGAAATTGTAATGGACTGGAATATGTTCTTGAACGCCGGAATTCTATTGAGCCCGGTATAGTCGAGGCGCCAGTTGGGCATCGGGACTTTCGGGAATGGGGATAGGCCAACGGTTGCAACGTCTTTGCCGGAATAGGCTGCAAGGAAAGCAGGTATGAGAACGTCCTGTGATGTAGTGTCATACTTTTCGAGGTTGTTTGCCCCGCTAATCCGTTCTTGTATTTCTATCAGGTTCCGCTCGAACGTCTTAAATACATCTGATTCGACGGCGTCATTGGAACCCTTGAATGTTGTCTTTATGCTAAGGAATGAGATCCTGTAACTGCCACCTCGGCTTGGGCTCAGTGAGGCATAGTCATCAATGGCTGGATCAAAACGGAATATTTCCTGATACGAATTGGTCGTCTCTTTCTTTACGTCAAACTGTATCTTTAAGTCCGGTGAAGGTTCCACGTTTGCCCGCAGGTTGATCGCTTCGTTCCTCGATTGGGTGAACGGCATCGTCAAACTGGTATTTGGAGTCAACCACCCGTTTTGTGCTGCCTTATAACGAATGTTCGGATTCTGTGAACCCAGCACAAACCCCCATCCGGGAGACTCCCAATCCGCGTCCATGCCTAGAAATTTCGGAGAAGGCGTGAACCCGGGCAGTATTGTTCCCTCGGTAAGGCTGTAAGTTCCATTTACGGATCGGACCGACATCAGCAATCGAAAAAATCCTTTGACGATCCCCGGAACGGATTTTTCTTTCACTGTATCTGCCTTGGGGGCCGGACGAGCAGGAATTTTCGGATTGGATGACGTTCGTGTGCTGACCGGTTTTGGCGGCGTATTAAGCTCCTTCAGAAACTTAATTTTATTGTATAGTTTGACCATGTCTGCACGTCCGGTAAAATTCTGATCACGTGAGTTAGAAATAGTGTTCTTGAAATCGAGACTATCGGGCAGATCACCAATAACCCCTAAATCGTCGGGTCGATTAAGTGGCCCAGCTCTCCAATTGTAGTTGACCTGATAGCGATAGTCGGCCCCTAGCCAATCCGTGACAGGAATTTTGTCAAGTGGCAAGGTATAATTCAAAGTCAATCGCTGATCAAAATTCTTCATGCGGCCGAAATTTTTCAGGTTCTTTTTGATTTCGGTATTTACTGAATCACCCTCTCCCTCAGGCTCGTCAATGATAGCATAAGCCAATGCATTATATTCCAGCGAAAGACCTTTGGATATATTCCATCGAAGATTGTACTGACGATTGAACGTAAAGTACTTCAGGTAATTTGGCGTGGACACGAACCCGTCATTGCGATAGATGTTCTTCCCGAATGAACGGTCCAAGTCAAATCTGACGCCGAGACTGCTTGGAAGGAAGCTTAGGTTGAAATCCTTTATAGCTTTTAACCACGGCGAGCTTAATCCTTTTGAATCTTTAAACGGTTCAATCCCTGTTGCCTTGGGGGTAAATGTATAAGCAACGGATCCTTTGTATTGCTTTTGAAAAGATTCTGCAATAGTAAAGTTTTGCCGGCGCGCTTCACTGTATGCATAACTGAACGAAAAATTCTCTACGTCCCAAATATGGCTTGGCGCATCCGGCCTCGTCTTGACCTTCCTCACGTTAATGAAGTTCAAGCTCTTTCGTATCTCCTGATCTCGAATGAGCTTGATGTAGTTGTCACGCTCTTCATCGGTGGAAAAAGATTTTAATGCGGCGCTTAGCCTCAAATCAGGGTTTGCCGGATCGTAGTTTGGATTGATAGTAGTATTCTGGTAGCCCAGGAACATGGGTATCTTGATACCAGTGTTACCGGGGATTAGTTTGTCAACGTTAATGTTCGCTGAAATATCGTAAGCTGTGGTTTCGTCGCGTGTACGTTCAAAGATCTTTGAGCTCACCGGTCCGAATCCAAAAGTGGTATGACGGAATGCTCCCGTCACGGTGGCAAAATCGGCGAGCTTGGCGCTTAGCGTAGAGTTCACCGCCCATCCAGGTGTACGGTCAAAATCCGTTACCCGCAATTCGTTTGCCCAGATACAAACTGAATGCGCACGTCTGTCACTTGTAGTAGGATTTCGTACGCCGATCATCAATACCTGGACACTGCTTAGGTCAGGCCGTCCGAAAATCCTTATAAGATGCCTGCCTACCTGTTTTGGGCCCTCACGTGGATAGTATTCTGTTAGTGGAAATCCTTCCCGGTCGCGGGTTGCTTTCAGTGCATACAACTCGTCAAGGGCGAGATCAATCTCGTTCTCTTCCGGCCAAATCGCTCTAACGTCGTCAGTATTGGCCGGCTTGGTTATTTTCAATGGTATCATGACTTCGTAAAAGTTCTGATCGAAATCAGTACCCATTCTTAAGAACGCATACAGTTCATCATCGTTTGATTCGCTGTTAGCGTGAAAGTACATCTTAACACGGCCATAATTGAACAAATCTACTGAGGCATTTTTATAGATTGATCGTGCATCTCCATCTTGTAACTCCTCGATACATACCTGCACCGATTGCTCGTTTAACTGGCGGGGTACTGACGATGTGTTATCGCGGTCGCGAACTACACCCGGCGGAATAACGTAAGGCGATTTCTTATCATCTCCAGCCGCGTTCTCTTCAAGATTCACCACGTTTACTGTGAAGTTATCCGCCCCAGGTTCAGGATCAGTGATGAGTCCGCCGTCGCGAAGATTATCGGCATATCTCCTCCACCGGCTGCCAACCATCCGGAAATTTGCGAAACGAAGGACAACGGGTTCCGAATATCCAGTTAGGATCATACGTGCATATTTGATGGATTTGAAACCATCAATGTTTCCATACTTGTTTTCAAATTGCCTTACAGGAATCCGGAAGAGATACCAGGTGACCTGCTCCGGCGAGTTGGTTCCTTTAGTCTGAATCCTGTCAACGATATATTCTTTGCCAATACCCAATTCACCTGGTTTCAGATCAATATCATATTCATAATATTCCTCCAACTCACTTAAGGTGTTGTCAGCGTTCAGGTCTTCATTGTCAGGAATATTACTGCCCGATGGCGTAACAGATTCGTCGCCCGTGATGATAGGGGAGTTGCTTTCCTGTCCGTTTATTTGTTTGTAACGTTCAAGGATCTGTGCGTTATCGGCGTCGAAATCAGCCCCGAGAAAATACTTGAAGTTATCGGCCGATGGATCGTTCTGAGCAACTGCACGCGCGCCTGGATTTAGATTGTTGAGATAGTCCTGGAAAAACGGCAATTCTTTTTCCGTTGGCAATCCATCCAATCCAACGTCCTGATTGGCCCTTGATTCCGTAGAGTTATCGAACGCATTGGTTAGATACTGTCGTGATGTAACATAACCCCAATTGTTTCGGGCAGCATTAGTTCCATCAAGATTGCCGTCGGGAGGCAGCCCGTTCTCAAAAGCGTGCTTTGTATCGCGCATAACGTCCTCAGAAATACTTCCGAGTTGAAATATCAGTTTACCTCCCGTGTCATTTGGTTTTCTGGGGTGTATGCCATCATCAACATAACCGTAAGGTGTATTGATAAAAGGATCAAGCAACCAGAACTCCACATACTCAATGTTTGCCTTGTCGAAGTCAACCTCCGTACGTATTGCATTGGTGATACCCGCCCAGTTCGATTCCGGCGATGAAAGAAAACCATTGTTGTCGAGGTTGGGATTGTAATTGTACGGCCCTCGTTCCGCGGGATAAAAAGCGACGTCAAAGATCTGCTCATAGAATACGCCTTGCGTCAGCTGTCGCTTTGGAAATATTTCCTGTGGGTCGACAGCTCTGACGTAGTGATTCTGTAAATCTTCTTCAGTTATGTTATCGGGTTTAAACCTTCCGACATCACGGTACATTTGGTTATCCACCTGGTACCAGGCAAGTTTCGCCCTGTTATAACCCGCGCGCACATCATCGGTAGCTTTATTGCTGGGGTCAAAACGATTGTCGTCTGTCAATGGCACAGCGGCGAGTTTCCATCCAGCGGGACTCATCAAAGAATAGGGAGTCGCTGTGTTTTCAAAGTCATCAATGTAAGCTGTCCCTTCCCCATCTACTTGGTTTGAGGTATTCGGCAGGATCTGTGCAAATTCACCCGTAAAGTTTATCGCCGATTGCTCCTTGGTTTGGAGGAATGGAAGTGCATCTACCAGCTTCGTAAGGACTCTGCTTTTTTTATTGATGTTAAAGTCAAGTCCGTACTGCATGTTACGTGCAGGTTCGGTACCGATCTGGTTGCGGCTGATTAGGGGTCGCTCATTGTAATACATAAAGGTGGATCCCAGATTGATCTCCTCGCTGAGGTGATAGTCGAACCGTGTTCCGATCAGGCTTCGGGTCTGGAAAGCAAATGGATCCGACTGCTCATACTTAACTTCAATATTTTTTCCTGAATTGAGGATCTGGTCATTCATAATGGTGACTTTGCCAAAAGTG
>DASVBA010000386.1:0-7993 GCA_036376095.1 Chryseolinea sp. | reverse complement strand
TGACCTTTAGTCTAGTGCCTCAGTATGGATCCTTTAACATGAACGATTTAAAGGATTTGCAGAGCGGACAAGCGAAGAATATTTCGGACAGCCTGCATACAAGCCCAAAAACCGTGTATGATTTTCCTTCCTACTGGGGTTTCAGGGTAAGTACCAGCTATGTCAAGAACAGAAACAGTTATTCATTTTATGTTGGATACAACACTACTGGCGGGCGCATTCATTATAGTGATTACTCTGGTGTGATAAAGCTTGACAAACAGGTTTCCAACACGAATTTCTCTTTGGGATACTCGTATGCAATGCTGAATTCACAACGTTTTAAGTTAACGGCTGGCATCGGGGTGGGAATCGCCCTGTCAACAATCGATGCTGAGAACCTAGTCGAAATATATGTGTCTGAAGAAAAGGATCAAAGTACCACAAAGTATCACGGACACCAGTTTTTCACCACTCCCGAAATATGCTTCTCATATGCACCATTGAAATTTCTATACCTGGAGTTAACAGCTGGCTATCACCAGCAACTTAGTTCGTCGGCAATGCATGACGACTCAGCGGGAGATCTCATTGACAATAGTGGCGAAAAGGTGTCACCGAATTGGAGTGGTTACCGTTTAGGAGCGGGAATTGGATACAAAATCAATTTGAAAAAATGAAAGTATCGTTGTTTGTAATAACTCTCCTCTTAGTTTTTCAGGGCTGTGAGTTTCCATTGGACGACGAGAACTTCGTCGAAATTTCTGACGAGCCAAAAAATAAAATCGCAATTGCGCTACAAGATTTACCCGATACTGTCGAGGTTTTCTCCGGCTTTAACATCTCATATAGTCTTGATGTTGAAGGTTTCCCAGCAATCGCAATATTCGCAGTGGTAGGGGACCAGGCACAATATCTCGGCTATAATTACAGTGGGATGTTTTGGTTGTCAAACGTCACGGATCAGATTACGACCAAGGGCTATTTGCCTTTTGAATTTGTAGTCCTAACCACCTCACGAACCGGTAGCCTTGCTGACCGGAACCAGCGAGAGCTTGTATTGTTTTCAGAAAAGCGAGTGCTGTATTTTGACTATACGCCAGTTAAGCCCATCAACTTCACAAAAGTGGAAAAGAAAGATGGATCCCTATTTCTGCACTGGGACAAATACCCAGAAAGAAATTTAGCTGGTTTTTTGCTTCAGAAAACATTGCCAAAAAATGGGCAACTCAAAACAGAATACATTGAATTAGATAAGAATGCGACTTCGTACCACGATGATGCTTACGTTGGTACTGAAGTGGAGTATGTGCTGAAAACTACAAACGGTCGGTCTATTGAGGCTTCGGGAGAACCATTAAACATGAACTTGCCGCCATCCAAAATTCTCACTTTTGATGCAGTTGGACCAAACCAAGTCAAACTGAAATGGAAAAGGCCGCATTATTACAACAATGCCATCGGGTATCAACTTACCCAAAATCTCTCGTGGGGAAATCCTTTTTATTCAAACTCCAGTTCGTCCGATACAACCTATGTTCTGAACAACCTGCCCTTAGGCGACGAATTGAAACTGTTCCTTACAACAAAATCCAATATACCCTCAAATAATACCATTGAAGAAACAACTGTTTGGCTGGGTAAAAAGAGGCCGGCATTTAACACTGTTGAGTATAATAAAAATGACGGCTCATTCCTTTTCCTGACGTCTTCACATTTGATCAGGGAAAAGAACGGGGTAAGAGATAGCGCTTATTTCAATCTTATTGATAGAGGGCCAAGCTACATTTCGCCAGATGGTCAGTCAATTTATGTTTCAACGGTTACAGGTATTACGAAAGTATCGACCGCCAGTTTGACCCCACAACAATCGTATGGTGTTGTTGAATCCTACAGCTCATTTTTGCCGCATGGAAACAATATAATAACGGTTCATAATTTGCCATTTGATCCTCCTGTCATCAAAGTCTACGACAAAAGTTCGGGTGCAACACTTCAAACTTTTCCGCTCACAGATATTCCTGGGGGAACGACAAGCAACAAATCAGCAACTCGCCTTTCGGGTACACCCCTAAACAATTATGTTCTCACTGATGGAGCGGGGGATATCGGTCTCCTTAAGCTCGCCAGTGATGGCACTGTTGAATCAGCCAAGTTCGCAACTGGGCGCGCGGCAGTAATGAGCGCAGATGGCAATCATGTCTATGTATTTGGCAATTACCGTACAACTTATACATTTCCTGCATTTGAAAAAGTGGACGGATCGGAGATACCATGTGAAATACATCCGTCCGGTTACATTTACGACACTGGCAAAAGGCTAATAGCCATGCCCAATAATTGGGATAGGATAATAATTGCTGATATGGAAACTCTAACGCCGCTTATCAACATCACCACGCGTCTTGGATCCTATTCATTGAAAAATGGTGTTCTTTTTGTGAGTTTTCTCGAAGGCAATTCATACGCCTACGACGCTGGGCTTTAACGATATCTGTTGGCATTTGAAGTAGGCAGTCATACAGCCTTCAAATGCGAGGCAAAATACAGCAACGTTTTACCAATATTCTGATTCCAATAATCATTTGAATGTCCACCCCGGTACTCTGCGTATTCATGCGGAATACCCAATCGTTCCAACTGCGCATGAAGAAGCCGGTTGCTCTTGATCAATGGATCGTCCACTCCACAGTCAAATCGGAACGGAGGCAGCTTTTTCCGATTCTTCTTCAGGTAATTAATGACTTCTTCCGACTTGAATTTCTTTGAATAATAACGCTGTTCCTCACGCGACAAGAACGGAAGCAGATCCTTAAGATTGGTGATACTAGACAAACCGGAGGCAGCTAAAAACAATTTGGGATGCTTAGCCATTAATCGTAACGCACCATACCCTCCCATCGAAAGTCCTGTAATAAACAATTTGATATTTCCGAGGTCCACATTAAGAACCTCTTTGATCATGTGTAAAACATCGCTCACAATCCATTTTTCATAGTCCTTGTCGCCATGATTAAAGTATCCGCTTCCGTCGCCAAACAAACCATCCGATGGCATCACCAAAACCATGGGTTCGATCCTTCCCTGGTCGATCAGGTTCAAGGCTATGTTGTGCACATTGATATTATACGTCCATGCCCAGTGGCTACCGTAAACTCCATGCAATAAGATCACGACAGGAATTGTCTTCTGCAGTGGCTTCAATTGTGGAGGAATAAAGAACGTACAGTCGCCGCGGCCTTTTAAATTGGCACTCTTGACGGTGACATACGTAAGATGGGCAGGCTGAAAGGCCGGGTTGGAAATCTCGATGGTCCTGAATCGTTTCGCCATTGATTAAAATAAAATTACGCCTTTTGCAATTCGACCGTTCAGCATGTCGTCAATAACAACGCTTAAATCTTCCAACGCATATGTCTTTGACACCAGCTCATCCAATAACAAATCGCCCCTTTTGTAAAGATCAAACAGTCTGGGGAAATCAACGGGTGGGTTACACTTTCCGTAAAGGGGATTAATGTAGATTTTGTCCCACTCAAAAAGGTTCATGTCGATGGTGATCTCCTCCTCAATTCCGCTCACTTGCAACGCCATCCCGGCATTCCTGACCAGCGCCAACGGTGCAGCACCAAGCTTTGGGTTACCAGTGCATTCAAATGCGTAATCTGCGCCGCGGTTCGAGGTAAGCGCCTTTACTTTTCTGTAAGCCTCGTCCATTCCGCCAGGTTCTTTGCTTACCTGGATCACATGCGTCGCTCCAAACTTTTTACTCAACTCCAGTCTGACGGAGCTTAAATCCAACGCAATGATCTTTGCCGCCCCGGCGATACGGCATCCCTGGATAACATTCAGTCCTACGCCCCCCGCGCCGAGTACTGCAACTGAACTTCCTACGGAGACTTTAGCCGCGTTTACTGCTGATCCATATCCTGTCATCACACCACAACCTAATATGCATGCAGAAGCAAACGGAATGTCGGTGGGCATTTTAACGATTGCTTCTTCCTTCACAACGGTGTACTGAGACAATGTACCAATGTTGAAAGAGCGCTCGATTGGTTTACCCTTGAATGTTGTGCTTTGGAATTCCGGATGACCGCCAGTCAGTCCTCTCGCGTCTTTTGCACCCGTTACTGGAGAATAATTTTCGCAAATACTCCGGTTCCCGTTTTCACACTGAAAACAATGACCGCAAGGCATCGCCCAGTTCAGCAGTACATGATCAGAAGGAACTACTTTGCTAACGTTACTTCCAACCTTTAATACTATACCAGCCCCTTCGTGTCCCATCACCAGCGGCCGACCCCACCTCATGGAATCATAATCCGTATGGCAAACACCGGAAGCTTTGAGTTGAACAAGTACTTCGCCGTTGCCCGGATCGCCAACTTCGACTTCTTCAATCGAAAAAGATCCATTTCCATTTGATACAGCTGCCTGCGCTTTCATTCCAGTTCGGCTGATTACTTTACAATGTTTACAATACCCTTAATCACGGTATTCCTTTTCTTAAGGTCAAGTACATAATAATAAACTCCGGAGCTTAGGTCGTCACCATCCCAGTCATTCTTATAACCATTGGATCGATACACAGATTTTCCCCAGCGGTCGACGACGCTTAACTCCGCGTCTTCATACAATTCAATCTTAGGTATAAAAAAATACTGATTGAACCCGTCTCCATTCGGGGTGAATACATTGGGAACGGTGATCGGATGCGTAAATTCCATAGCTACTTTGTTCGACCAGCTTTTATTGCTTCCCTCCTTCTCAATCGCACGAACAAGATAGTTATGAACAAATCCATCGGCTCCGATCTGCGAAGAAAAGTTGGTTTCTGTACCAGCGACGTATGCAACAAAACTATAAATGGTATCCTGGTCCAGTTTGCGCCACACCTCGTACTTTTCAACACCCTTGGGCCATTCTATATAAGCGTTCCATTTCAGGCTTATTACATCGTTAACAGAATCCGGCAATCCGCTGAGCAGGATGGAATTGTGTATCAGACTTTGGCGCTGCTCCGTAAGACAATGGTCAGCCAAGGCAACGTAGAACTCATAGCTATTGTCTGCCGTCGCGTTACCGGGATTAGCATAAAATAAAATGCCGTCGTCAATTGCGGAAGCAAGCTGCCATTGAGAATCACCTGCAGGTCGTTTATAGACAGACACCGTGTTATCTGGAATTTTTTCGGGATGGACCACCGTCCATGTTACCTCAATATTTTCCTGTTTCGCGGTGTCGACACTTACATTATCCAACCTGACGTCAACCAACGCATCGACTACTCCATCATAAGCGTTCACCATTATAGTATCAGACGCCTCACAACCATAGTCGTCGACGACGTTCACCCAATATTTGCCAATAACATTTGTACGTAAGTATTGTCCAGTGCTTCCGTCAGACCACAACCAGCTGAAGTTCTGGCCACCATCTATATTTGAAGCAGCGTTCGGGCAAATCTCCACGTCCGGTCCAAGGTCCTCATGACCCATTCGGACATCCACGTGCAGTGTATCATAGAGCGTACAATCTTCCCGCGTAATACGGACCCAGTAATCTCCCGGATCAGCAACATCTATTGATTGTGTTGTGGCACCTGTGCTCCACAAATAAGTTTCTTTTCCTGGTCCGGCGTCTATAGTAGCAGTATTTCCATCGCATAAGGCAAAATCGTCACCGATAAACAGCGTGCTGTAGGATGAAAAGTATCCATACCTGCAGGTAGTGGTGGCGTTACCATTAATAATGCCCACCTGGAACGAGTAAAGATCATTCGCGATGGTGGTTGCCTGGTTTACCGGCACTTCGGTGCTGTTATAGCTCAATTGTGCCGAATACCATTTATCATCCGTGCCAATGACCTGAGTGAACGCACCTGGTGATATGTTGGTTACTAAGCCATCCCTGATCAGCTTGAAAGAAGAAATAGCTTCCTTTCGTGCGAGGATATTCATTCCAAAAAACTCATCAGTACTTCTGGTGAAGCTGATCTTTTTCGATCCCGTGCATGTGATGGGAGGCAGAACTGCCATACCTACTTCGCAGCCAAATCCGGTTACATGCAGTACAAACACAGGCTTGTTCGCCCGGATATAAATTGACGGCAAAGTGATCGTCATCGAATAGAATTGTCCAGTGTTCAGATTTCTGACTGGCACATTTATCCCCGATACGAATACGTCGGTATTATCTTCCGTCGCCATAATAAATAAGTATTCGGGGGCGTTGAGAAATCCTTTCGGAACAATATACTCCTTACCTGCAACTTTTACGGGCACTAGCTGATCTCCGAGTGCATCGTGACAGGTATTTTTTACGACCGAGTCATCTTTGACGGTTATAGCTATTGGCTTAGTTGATTTCACTACAGTCCCAACGAGATTCGCTGCAGCCAGAGAAGAAGGTTTTTTAAAAGAGTATGTCTCGCCCTTGTTGAGTTTGACCCTGATAACACTGTCGCCTTCATGACCCTGGATAGGAAGTGTTGGGTACACGGTAACTACCGTATTATTTTCGGTGGCAACCACATCAAACGAGGCATACGGAGCCGGAGAGTAGATCGGGCTATTGTCATAGATTGTTTGCCAGGGAATTATAAAATGGTTTCCCAGCGCATTTTTCCCTTTTAATACGAAGATTTCGGCGTTGAATGTCGAGCCTTGTTCATAGTACGCTGTGATTGGCGCAGAAGCGGTTATCCTTAATCCAGTGTCCATTACGACGTCCGGATAGATCGTTTCAATATTGGAGGTGAGGTTTGTAAGGTTTATTGTACGCGTGACGTTGGCGTCGAGCGTTACAGTGATTATTTCCAGATTACCACGAGCGGGTTGGGTGACGGTGATCGTTGCCGGTTTGTCTTGCGTGGAAATTCGCAGATATAATGGGCTGTCCCCGTGTCCTGATGTCATTTCGGGTGGAGCGAACCAAAATTCGGTATCGATCTGCGCAAAGCACGAGACATGCGCCATAAGCAAGACCAATACCATCCGGTAAAATTTCGCCATACCGTTAAAGATGGAAAATTATGCTGGGTTGGCAAAGCCGTCACAAAGAATGAAAAGTACTAAACTTTAGAATTTGCGCCCAGGCATTGGTTAACGCACTCATATTCTGCAAAACTGAAATGCATTGATCGCGGAGTCGGAGGTACGCAGAGGAAATACACGCGGAGGGCCGCCGAGAAAAAGCCATTCAAATTTTTACATATGGTACCTAGTCTATGGGTATCGGCGTTGATTATGGATTTAATGAAAAAGAAAAGACGGATCCCTCACCCTCTATACTGCTTACCCAGATCTTGCCTCCGTTCTTTTCCACGAACTCCTTGCAAAGTATCAACCCCAGGCCTGTACCTTTTTCATTTGCAGTTCCTTTGGTAGAATGTTTCGAGTCAATCCTGAAAAGCCTATCGATCACATTCTGGCTCATACCGACTCCAGTGTCTGTGATGGACGCAACAACCACACCATTTTGACGAAATGTTTTAAGCGTGATCTTACCGCCTTCGGGAGTAAACTTTATAGCGTTAGATATCAGATTGCGCACAACTGTATTGACAGAGTTCTTATGAGCATTGATCAAGACCTTTTCGGTGCTTTCGTTCACCAACGTGATGTTCTTGTTTTGAGCCTGAGCTTTTAAGAGTTCCTTATTCTCTTCCATCACCACTGCAAGATCGAATGACTCTGGTACGAACTCAATATTGCCGGTCTGTGATCGCGACCATTCCAGCAAATTCTCGAGCAAAGCAAAAAGATTCTTTAAGGACTTGTCGAAGTCGCTTGCAAACATTTTTATTTCCTCCTTGCTGAGGCTTTCAGTGTGATTAATCAAAAGACTGGAAAATGAAGTCAGTGAGTTCAGCGGACCTTTAAGATCATGACTGATGATGGAGAAAAATTTGTCCTTCGTCGCGTTAAGCTCCTGCAGTTCCAGATTCTGGCTGTTTAGTTGATCGTGCGCAACCTTAAGCTTCTTATTGGAACGTTGCTGTACGATGTAC
>DASVBA010000385.1:0-3818 GCA_036376095.1 Chryseolinea sp. | reverse complement strand
TACCACACTCCGCCGTGATTTCCAACCCCTCAATTTTTGCTACATGGGAACTTATGAGCTTCCGCGCGAATGGTTCATCATCAACGACAAGGCACTTGAAATTCATCTTGCATCCGATATTGTAAGGTTTACGGCAAACTCTTCTGGATTATTTGATTCAATAAAAAGTTGAAACTCGTCCCCATATAAAAGATTGAGTTGACGCCGTAAGTTTTCAAGTCCGATACCGTTACCGGATGCTTTAGCCTTCCAGCTGTTGCTGACAGAAATAATCATTTTTTCCGCAGTGGAGTCAACCCTTAATTTAATCCACGACATACCCGCCATTTTCATAATCCCGTGCTTAAAGGCATTTTCAATCAAAGTGATCAGAATCATAGGACCAATGGTACACTCCTCAACCTTTCCGGAAATAACGGTCTCAACGCTAACGCGGTCTTCGTAACGAAGTAATTCCAGGCCGATGTAGTTGTCTACCTGTTTCAGTTCATCTTCTAACGGAACGCGCACACTCTTGCTGGTTCGCATCACGTAATCCAGCATATCACTAAGTTGCAGGATAGCCTTTGGCGTTTTATCGGATTTTTCTAATGCTAAATAATACAGGTTATTCAGTGTATTGAATAAAAAGTGGGGATTCAACTGCGCTTTGAGGAATTTCAGTTCCGTGTCTGTTTTATCACGCATTAACCGATGATAATCCTCTTTCGACTGGCGCCAGTGCAGCAGGAGTTTAATGGATACACCAAGAAATACCACCATAAGCAAAGACACCAACAGAAAGAATACATCGAACGACGCCGGGCTCATGTTTTTGATCTGGATCTCGGCCATCACGATAAACGTCAACATGGCAACAACCATTTCAAGAAAAATTGCACCGATGAGCGTGTAGATAAAATACAATAGAAAGAATGCGTAACGTTCCTTCATGAGAAACCTTGGCACGAGATAGTAGTTCAGAAAATAGGTCGCTCCGACGGTTACGGGCATCAGGAGCCCCACAAAAAAGAATGTTTGGATATAGTTGCTATTCTTACGCCCAAAAAAAATCACGTACAACAAAAGGACCAGCATCCAAAACAGGACATGAATCACCCAACGCTTGTTGGTGAAAAGGTGGTCTATAAACTTTTCAAGCCGGTTCATTTCCTTGCATAATTATGAAAAAATAACGCAATAGTCTGCAAATCAAATCCAACAGTAACACTTTTGGTCCCTTTCGACAGGATTTGACACCCATTCGCCACTTCCCTCCTGCAATCTGGAATATGCTGATCTGAATCCTACGTCCACCTCAATTAAATGCCAGGGTTTAATTATTGTCTTAACCTTGTTCAATTAATCACAAAATGTAAACTTTAAGAATATGTACGACATCTACGTTTCAGGGGGGGTTATGTTTATGCACCCACTTACGCTTATCTTTATAATAAACATTGGCGTGATCATTTTCGTATTGATCACCAAACTTCAAAAGAAAAAGGTAAAGGAAAATGTTCTCGAAACCATACGACAGCTTGGAGGATTGGCATTGGCGTGGGGGGTTTTTTCAACGGTCACCGGCCTATTCTTTGCGTTTGATGACCTGGCAAGAATGAAAGAAACGCTTCCACTCTATGTTATAATGGGCGGGCTTAAAGTCGGGTTGATAACCATTCTTTATGGTCTGCTAATTTTTATGATCTCACTGATCGCGTTTATTGGTTTGAAATCAATGAGTAATAACGCTTCGAATTAGTGAATAAGGAACTCCAGTGTAATGGGCTATCGGTAATAGACCACGTTGCAGGAAGGATTGCTATTCTTAAACTTTTCAACCGTCTTGCTGGAGATCCTGGTGTTATAACATTTTAACGTTTTAAGTGGCATACCAAAAATAGCATCCATGCTCTTCACACTCGTATTTGAAAAATCGATCGACTCAAGGAACATTTGTTCAAGCGGGCTGAGACTACTGACCTGCGTTCCCGAACAATTGAATACCTTAAGATTTTCCAGGGTGCGAATAGGTTTCAGTTCTTCGACGGGCGTGTTCGAGATATCGAGCTCTTCCAGCGTAGTAATTGAACCTAGTGGCGCCAGCTCCCGAATCGGGCTGTTCGTAGCATGCAACGTTTTCAACGACTTGATCAGCGTGAGCGGCGACAAATCGCTGATTCCCGTTCCGGAAAAATCCAATTCTTTGATTCGTACAAATGGACCCAGCGAGGTCAGCTCATTGACGGGCGCATCCTTGAAATGAAGAGTCTCCAACTCAATAAGCCGGTGCAAATCCTCGCTTCGCGTCTGTGGTTTAATTGGTACCTGTGTCTGGAATACTTGTTTCCATGAGTCCGGTAATCCATCCCACCATTGCTCTAATGTATTTGTTTTATACACTACGAGGCATGACGGACGTTTTTGCAAAAACTCCTGTACGAGCAGGTTATCGATAGCCGTCTCATCCGCGAATATTTTTTGTATAGCAGGTAAATTTGTTAACGCTTCAAGATTTTGTATGTCCGAGTTGTCTGCTTTCAGCAAGCTCAATTTTGTCATGTGGCTTATAGCCGAAATATCCGCGACATTTGTGTTGCTTACGTCCAGTACCCTTATTTCGCGATGATCTTTCAACGGCGTCAGATCCTTTATCGATGTCTTGCCCGCGACCACTGTTCTTAATTTCGGTAACTTTTTAAGCGGTTCGAGATCCAGGACAGCAACATTGTCGCTAACGTTAATAGAATCCAGGTTGGTGACCCTGGCAAGTTCTTCCTTTGAAGGATTGATCTGAATTTTCGCCGTAGTACTCAAAACCGTCTTCCACGCTTCGGGAAGGGCATTCCACCAACCGCGCAGATCTTCGGAGTCAAAGATCACCAGAACTTCCGGGTTAGACGCCATAAATGCATCTGCAAGGTCCCGGTTCACTAACGTATGATCGCAATACACGCGCTCCAGTTTCTTTAGATCCGCAAGAAGGTGCAAATTCGAAAAAGTGGTATAGTTTACACTTAGAACTTCTAATCCCTCAAGATTTTTCAACGGTGACACATCGGTGAACTTGGCGCTGTCAAGATCGAGCAACGCAAGCGTCTTCAGGTTAGATAATGGTGAAAGGTTAACGATAGCTGTACGGGATACGTTTAATTCCTCCATCATGGTTAGTGAACTTAATGGAGTGATATCAATGATCTTGGTGTTCTCCAACGACAAATGCTTTAGCTGTGTTAAGTTCTGAAGCATGGTAAAATCCGTCACGCTGGTGTTCTTCATTTCCAATCGTTCGAGGTTTACAAATTTCTCAAATACGGAAATATCGCTTACCAGCGTGTTGTTGATATTAAGGTGCACCAGCTTGTCCGAGTATTTCAAAGGGGATATGTCTTCAACGTTGGTGTTCGCTAAACTAAGATCGGAAAGGCTGGTTAAGTTCCGGAGCGGATTGAGGTCTGTGACCGCTGTCCCGGATAAGTCCAGTTGCTGAAGATCCACAAGTTGCGTCAGTGGCTCTACGTCCTGAACATAGCTGTTTCCACTTAAGTCAAGCGCATCAATTGCGATAACATTCTTTATATCATTAAGTTGAACACTGTCGGTGATGACATTTAATTTCTTTTTGAATATCGATTGCCATTCGAATGACAGTCCCTTCCACCAGTTCGTTAACGCTGTTTTTTCATTGAACTCATTAGTATATATGCTAACGATCTTAAGGTCTTTGTCCTTCGGATCGTAATTGATCTCAATAAACCTTGGGATAGTATTGTTAATGGCTTTGCCTTCTACGGTGACGCCCTGGATATTTCTGATAAGTGAAACTTTATAAAAAAGTT
>DASVBA010000382.1:0-3717 GCA_036376095.1 Chryseolinea sp. | reverse complement strand
TTATTCAGTCCCTTCAACACAAGTGATTTTTCCGGTTCAAAAGGATGGTGCATGATCTCGACGGTGGATTCGTCTGTACTGGTGATCACATCCGCGCCGAAAAATCCATGACTATTGTTCAATATTCTATAGACCTGCTTCTTGTCCGGCAGTGTCATTTTTTTAAGATTTTCTGAGAGTTTGATCCTGGGTTTGCCGTCCAGGGACGCGAGTTTGTACACTCCATCTAACGCAGCGTCTGGCGGCCCCGTTACAAGGCTGGTACCAACGCCGAATACATCGATGGGTGCATTCTGGTCCAGCAAACTTTTGATAACGAACTCATCCAACTGGTTAGACGCAGTGATTTTTACGTATTGAAGCCCGGCGGCATCCAACATTTTTCGCGCGCGCGCAGATAAGTACGCAAGGTCGCCACTATCAAGGCGTATTCCCTGAAGTCGTTGGGATCGTTTCTCCATTTCTTTTGCAACGGAGATGGCATTGGGTACGCCTGACTTCAACGTGTCGTAAGTGTCCACCAACAACACGCAGTTTTCCGGACGATTATTAGCAAAGTCCTGGAATGCCGCAAGCTCGCTTTCATAACATTGCACAAATGCATGGGCCATCGTCCCTACAACCGGAATATCAAAGTCCGCTGCGGCCCGCACGTTGCTTGTAGAATCAAAGCCGCCCACGATCGCAGCTCTTGTCGCATGATATCCCCCAAGACCCTGTGCTCGCCGCAATCCGAAGTCACTTAGCGTTTTGTCTCCGGCAACGTACCGGATACGTGCTGCTTTTGTAGCAATCAGGGACTGAAAATTCACGATGTTCAGCAGCATCGTCTCGATGATCTGGGCTTCAAGAACGGTGCCTTCGACCCTTATGATAGGTTCATCCGGGAACATGACTTCTCCTTCCTTTGCTGAAAATATTGAACCCCGAAAACGAAAGTCGCGCAGGCTATCGGCAAATTGCGGATTCAAACCGATTGCTTTCAGGTATTCTACATCTTCGGAGGTGAATTCAAGTTCCTGCAGGATTTCCAGGACATTCTGTAATCCTGCGAAAATGGTATAGCCTCCTGAAAAAGGTATTTTCCGGTAGAAGTAATCAAATACAGCGTGTTGATTGCTGCGGCCGGTGAGAAAGTATACCTGCGCCATGGTAAGCTGGTACAGGTCTGTGTAGATGCCCGTGATCGAAAAGTTTTTCATAGAGGGATGAAAGAGAGGGTAATATAAAGCATATCACCCAATTATAAATTGATGACGGCAGTTTTAAGAGCGCACCGAGGTCGGTTGATTGAATCTATTTGCCCTTAGCAGACGCTGAAATAGCCCGAAGTAATGATTTTTTACGTGGCGCATCGCCAAGGACCTGCCATATCATAATCCCGGAGGCCTTTGAAGCAGCGAGTTCAGTCTTCAGCCTTATAGTAGGTATACCGTTGTAGTACAGCACCTTTCCGTCGGGCATCCTCCATTCGTCTACCTTCTCTGCTCCTTTATATGTTGCAACGATCTGTTTGTAGTTCATGCTTATTGCCTTTGATGTGATCTCAGGTCCATAACCATACCCGTAAAAAGGTACACCTAGAGTCAGCTTTTCCTTGGGTATATTTCGCTCACTGGTGAAGTACGCAAGGTCTTCTTCAGCGTGCGTATACGTAGAATGTGGACCTGGTTTTTCAGGACGCCAGGGCCCGGTACGATCGTAACTCATCACATTCATAAAATCATACTCCGCAAGGGCTCTGTCGGTGATCTGATCCTTGTAGTATACTGCAATAGCGGCTGTAATAATCTTTCCTCTTGCATGCAGCGCATTCGAAAGCTCAATTACAAACTTTTCATAATTCTCATCGATATTGCTTCCTTCAAGGTCGACGTCAATCCCATCGACATCGTATTTGACTGCTTCATTAACGAGCTTCTCAACAAGGTCAGCACGGCGATCATCTTTTAGAAGGTAATGATACTGGGGCTGTTTGCTCCCGCCTCCAATGGAGAACAATACCTTGATGTTCTTCTTATGTGCATTCGCAATGAACGGCTTGAGCCTCGATAGGTCGCGCACGAAATTTCCAGCGGAATCCGGATTGAGAAACCACAAGTTGATATGCGTTAATCTCTTGAAAGTATTGCTGCTTGGATTCTCCAATGCAGCATTTATTCCGAAATAACCAACTATCCTGAATTGTTGTTGACCTGAAGCGCTGCTCAGAACGCAGCAAAACAAGAGAGGAATTATGAGTCTGACTGATCGCACGCGATTATGGTTAAAGGGAAGAGTTATAGTTTAAGTCGAATGCCTATTTTACTTAGCCATCCCGTAATGACGGCACAGAGAATGGCAAACAACAATGATTTAGTTAATCCAATGCCACCTATGAGGACTGCTTCCGGTAAATGAATGCCCAGCAGCCGGATCGTCGCATAGGAAAAGTAGGGGATGAGGTAACACAACAATGTATCCGTGCCGGCTGGTCGTATCAGCGTAAACCAGTTCGATTTTCCCCAGACATCGCATACCCAATAAGTGACAATAAGTCCAAAGATTGTAAAGGCACTGCAAAGAAACAGCCAGGCGGGAGTGGCGCCGAGTTTAGCGAGTCCCCAGTACGGGCGTGTGATCACTGAAAGAATCACAAGCACTACTGCAAAGGCAGCCAGCACAAGTGTAAGCTTGGTATTTTCGTTTCTCGTCCTGTAATAGTTGAAGATCAATGCCGTCAGCACACCTCCAATGGTAAGACCAGTTAGCGTGCCGCCTCTTATCGCGTCGGGGATGAAATTGAGAAAACGAGGAAGCATACCTGCGTGTGATACCATACTAAGAATTGCAAAGAATACCCATGCAGCAATAATGATGTAGATGTTGTTCTTTGCGAAAACGCTCACCAAGCCGCTGGCGAGATAGGCCCACCCGATGAGACCGAGAATCCCCCACCACCATGTTCCAAATTGCCGGATTTCACCTTCGTCACCGCCGCGATAAACAAATGCAAGCACGAGAAGGACGATGAAGCCAACGGCCCTTGCCGCATAAACAAAGGTTTTGTTCGCGGTTTTAGGATAACTATTCCAGATAAGTATGAATGATGCACAACAAAGCGTATTCCATATTCCCCGCTGGAAGCCAGTAGCCTCTGCGTTGAGATTTTCACCATTAACCAGGTACACACCCATCACGAGCAAAGCCACGGATCTAAGAAGCACGTGCTGCACAAGTTCCCAGTCCGTTGCACCCTTTTTTCTCCGGGCATCAATTGCAAAAGGCATGCTCAATCCTACGATGAATAAAAATGCAGGAAAAACAATATCCGCGAGTCCTATGCCGTCGACACCGCGTTCAACGTGTCCCAACCAGGCTGGAATATCCTTAAGAGACCATAGGTCATTCACAAAGATCATAAGGATCATCGTTAGCGCTCTCAAAATGTCGATCGACGTAACCCGGACGAGTTGTGCTGATTGCGCCAATGATTCGGTCGGGTGTTGTAGTGTGTTTGTTGTCATTGGTTTTGTAATTCTATTGTTCCGGCGTTTGGAGAGGCTTCGTATTGAACGTAACTGTCTGAGCCCTCTTTCTTAATAGTACATTTTACTACCTTGTCCCCTTGCGTCATTTTGACCGACTTCCAGGTAGAGGGAACATATGTTCGCAATGTAAGAGGATAGTCATACAACGATTGATTGAGCGTGTGCTTAAGCACGATTTTGATCGTGT
>DASVBA010000378.1:0-3335 GCA_036376095.1 Chryseolinea sp. | reverse complement strand
GGAAAAACTGAAGAAAGAAAAGCTGAAGTGCATTTCCTTCGGTGGCTTCAAACAGGCGCTCGTAAAGTCTTGTGCTCTCCAGTACTAGCAAAACCATAATAAGGCCACGCATGAAGTCAAGCGAGAGTAAACGCTGTGTCGGTGTAGGAACGGTCATATATATCGAAATTTGACTGCGATTGGAACGCTATTGTAAGCAGAATTGCAAGTAAGTACAAGGGGCAAGGTTATGCCTAAACACAAACTTGTGGTACAACATCGGTCTATCTGTTAAATTGGAGAAAACTGTACCACTAAACACAAGAGCGATTTTCATGAAATCATTACTTAAACTAGTTTTTTTGCCGGCTCTGATGGTGTTGGCAGGGGGATGTGAGAGTGAGTTTTATTCACTTGACGATTTTAATAAAGTCAGAAAAATCGATACCCATACACACCTCAATGCTCTTCATACTTCAATGGCTGAACAGGCGAGAGAGGATAACTTCTTATTGTTAACGATAAATGTTGACGTTCCCGCATACCCGTCGCTCAGTGAGCAAAAGAAATATGCGCTCCGCCAAATTGAAAAATTCCCGGACGAAGTAAAGTTCTTAACAGCATTCACCTTGCAGGACTGGTCGGCTAAGCACTGGGCCGAGCAAACCATAGTGCAGTTAAAATCGGATTTCAACGAAGGAGCCCTGGGTATCAAGCTCTGGAAAAACATCGGCATGGTATATAAAGACTCGGTGGGTCAATTCATCATGATTGATGACCCGAAGTTTCAACCGGTTATTGAATTTATCATTAAAGAGAACAGAACAGTTATGGCCCATATTGGCGAACCGAAGAATTGCTGGCTGCCACTGGAAAAGATGACAGTGAATAATGACCGTAACTATTTCAAGGCGCATCCGGAGTATCACATGTATCTCCATCCGGAATATCCATCGTATGATGATATCATTAATGCCAGGGACAGATTTGTCGAAAAATATCCGGAGATGCGTTTCGTGGGCGCTCATCTTGGTAGCCTTGAATGGGACGTGGATGAGTTGGCTAAACGGTTGGATCGTTTTCCTAACATGGCCGTGGATGTAGCTGCCCGTGTGCCTCATATTCAGTTTCAGTCCCAGGCCAACAGAGAAAAGGTGCGCAACTTTCTCATTAAGTACAAAGACCGGATAATCTACGCCACGGATTCAGGCATATCAGAAGATTCAGATCCGAATGCAGCGAAGAATGGCCTCCATTCAAAATGGTTGGAGGATTGGAAATACTTTGTGACAGATGAGATGATGTCGGTTGATGAGGTTAACGGAGAATTCCAGGGACTAAAACTTCCTAAGGATGTTGTCGACAGGATATATCATGACAATGCTGTACGGTGGTTTAATATAACTTCAGAAAATTAAGCTTAAATAATTCTCCAATCTTTATTACCTTTAAGGTTCGTTAGCACAATTTTATGAGACATCTCATCTTACTGGGAGCATTTAATTTTTTTCTCCTCTCGTTGTTAAATGCACAAACACGTGGTTTTCCATTTGGCCAGGTAACATACCAGGACCTGGAAATGAAAAGTTATCCGAAGGACACATCAGCAGTTGCTGTCGTGTTGAAGGAATTCGGCGATGCTTATTTTGAAACCGATGAAACGTTCAAGATCGTCCTGAAGCATCATATGAAGATCAAGATCTTAAAAAAGGAAGGTCTTAGTTATGCGGACTTTGAAATACCCTTAAGAAAAATTGATGGAAGAACGGAGGTCGTTCGCAAGGTTCGCGGATCAACGTTTAATGTCGAGAATGGAAGTATTCGCGAGGTGAAGCTCGTCTCAAAAAACGAGTTCACGGAAAACAAAAGCAAATATTGGGATATAAGAAAGTTTGCGCTACCCAATGTTCGGGTAGGTAGCGTGATTGAGGTTGAATACGAATTGGAATCTCCGTTCATTATGAATTTCCGGACCTGGGAGTTCCAATCGGACATCCCAAAGATAAGCAGCGAGTTTTGGGCATCCATCCCAGGCGTTTATCATTACAACATTTCCCTCAAGGGTTATCTACGTCTGACAAAGAATGAAAATGATATCAAGAAAAATTGTTTCGAATTTGGCACAGCGAAGGCTGACTGTTTGGTGCTGCGACTCGCGATGAGCAATGTGCCGGCTTTTATCGAAGAGGATTATATGACAGCGCGTTCAAACTTTTTGGCTGCTGTTAATTTTGAACTTTCCGAAGTTCAACACCTTGACGGAAGAAAGGACAAGGTTTCCAAGGAATGGAAAGACGTCGAAGGGGAGCTCCGTAGTGATGCGAATTTCGGAATGCAACTCCGACGTGGCGGAGACATTGTCGATCAAAAAATCGAACAGCTCGTTCAGGGCGAAACCGACCAGCTTGTGAAAGCTCGAAAGATCTACGATTTCATCAAAGGATGGTATGGTTGGAATAACAAGTACGGGTATTGGAGCGAATTCGGAATAAAAAAAGCTTTTGATAGCAAGATTGGAAATGTAGGTGATATAAATCTGTCACTGATAGCGTCGCTAAAGTATGCCGGTTTTTCCGTTGAGCCGTTACTTCTTTCAACGCGTACAAATGGACTGGTTTCTGAACTTTATCCGGTCATAACTGATTTTAACTATGTCATTGCCAAACTTAATATCAACGACAAAGTTTATCTGCTCGATGCATCGGAAGACTACCTGTGCTTTGGTCTCATTCCCGAACGCTGCCTTAACGGTAAGGGTAGGGTACTAGGAGAAAAACAATCGTATTGGCATACCCTCAATGCACCCGATAAACAAAAGCAGGTTACAGTCCAAAAGCTTAAGATTGACACCGACGGGACGATTCGCGGCTATGTGCAAAGTACATATTTTGGGTATGACGCTATGAACCAGCGCCGGCTCATGGGAGGTTATCCAAGCGAAAGTGAATTTATTCAAAGTGTTACTAAAGGTTGGGATGCAGGGACTATCACCAACTATAAAATTGAAAACGCCTCCGACCCGCTCCAACCGCTCATCATCACGCTGGAGATAGAGATCGAAACTGATCTTGCCGGCGCCCACACACAATTATTAAATCTTTTTATGTTCGACCGGTGGGAAAAGAACCCGTTCCGATCTTCTGAGAGAAGGTACCCCGTCGATTTTGGCGTGCCAATGGAAGAGGTCGTCTCTTTGACGTTAGAGTATCCCGCTGGCTACGAGCTGGACGAGTTGCCTGGTTTAGTTGGACTAACATTGCCTGGAGACGGAGGGCGATATCTGTTTACAATTCAGAACACTTCGAATACGTTATCAATGTACAGCTCGCTTACGATCAATAAACCGGTGTTTTCTT
>DASVBA010000372.1:0-4271 GCA_036376095.1 Chryseolinea sp. | reverse complement strand
GGGGACTTCTGTCCCTTGCGCGCGTAGTAACGCGGGTAGAAAAATAATACAAACAAGTAACGCTACGACTTTCTTCATTCAGCCGTAAAACTATAAAAGTCCGGTTTAAAAATTCGTAGCGAGATTAGCAGTTCGTTAATTTAATTCTCCGTGAGCGTCAACGTTAGCGGGCTCGCTGATAGAACCCACTTACCTTTACAAGTTTGATAGTGTCTCCGTTGCAGTCAACTCCTTTGCTCGCCTCTATAACAGTATAACCAGAGCAAGCCCTTTTCTGCGGTTTAGCTGGTATTTCCGCCTCCCGATATTCAGCGCCGATGACGAGAAATGCAAAGAGGCCTAACGTCAGTAAGAACCATAACCTTTTCATATCACATTTGATTAAAGCCACCAACGATATAGAGAAAATTGTACCAATTAAACCTTGGTTTGCAAACGTTATCATTGGACGTCGGGTTGTGGAAAATTGCCACACCCGGCAAAATTTTATGGGGATTTGGCCCCCAGAGTGAACAATTCAATTGGAGACTGTCACTTTTCGGAGTCAATCAGGATTTAGTGGCCGGGTCAGTTTGATGGCGGCCCCTATCCAAACGCGGTATTCCGAACTTCCTGTCCTGCTGTAGAGGTTGTACCTTACGTCATGAACGGCACAATTCGAGATCACCTTAAGCCGGGAATGAGGGTAAAGGTCGTCTTAAAAAAAGACCAGCGCACGGGAGCCCTTACGGAGGGAATTATTAGATCAATTCTTACACGATCCCCACAACATCCTCATGGAATCAAGGTGATGTTGGAAACTGGAGCGGTAGGGAGAGTTAAGGAAATTGTCGCATAACATGCTACTAATTATTTTCTCTCTAATGTCAGGGTAGCTGTATCACCGTTGCCACCGCTTTCATGCTCAAGGCTGATTCGCGCAGATGTGGCTTCAATCACTAGCCAATCTTCGTTAAGCTCCTCCAGCGATCCGTTTGTACCAAAATCAAGGTAAAGCTTTGTATTCCCATCACTGGAGTGTTCGGTATCCCATGATCCTTGTACAGATAGAGCGTTCTTTGTGGCAATCGCTACATTATCCTCATTAAACAAGAAGGAATATCCCTCAAAATCATTGGTCTCGTCGGCCTTATCAAAGAAATAGGTTACTTTCCATGATCCCCGTCCCAGGGTCGTTTCAAGTGCTTTGTTGTCCTGATCGTTATTCTCGTCCTCATCCTCACACATTGACGCTGTCGAAAGTATAGCAGCCAGCACGAGCACGGTATAGTGAAAAAAGCGCTTCATATCATTAATTTGCCCGAGGGCTTTTTACGAGTAACAGATAAGCGGACCATTAAATTGCGCTGAAAGTCAAAATTTTAGAAAACAAGGCAATAAAAAAGCCAGGCGTTGGGGCCCGGCTTTCTGAGATTAATGATGAATCTATTAATTGGCTAAACGAACGTTAACCGCATTCAATCCTTTTTTGCCTTCTTTGAGTTCAAAAGTGACTGCATCATTTTCGTGGATCGCATCAACAAGAAGCCCTGAGATGTGCACAAAGTACTCTTGTCCTGTTGCTGTTTCCTTAATAAATCCGAATCCTTTGGACTCATTAAAGAATTTTACTGTTCCTTCTTTCATTATTAAATTAATTATAAAATATTTCCGTAAATATAACACAATAATTGGAGTACGCACGCCGATCTGCCACGTTTGAACCCCTGGAACACAGTTTTTTAGGTCGATCTGTTAAAGATATCCGTAACCTATAGCCCATTGCACCGTAAACGGGGTAGAGTATTTTTTAGAAGTCAGAAGGACTAAGCCCGTGTGAATGGAATTTTTTGAAGCCTTCCTGTATCCGAAGGTACTGCTGCAACTTGCTTAAAGAACAAAATATTATTAAACGTCTGGGTTAGAAGAAGAGGAAAAATATGGGTTGGACAACCGTATATATAAAAGGAAAATCTGGATTCGAACAGGAAGTATTGGACCGGCTTAACGGCTCGGACTTTCCATTTATGCCTGGCACGTCTTATGAAAAGGGCCTGCTGCTTTGCTGGATCCCTGAGCAAAGAACAATTCGTTCGTTTAAGAAGGAAATCGGGAGTAAAACCGTTTTCCGCTATCGTTTGCGCTTTTATAATAATGTTGAGGCCCTTATTGAGCAACAACATAACGAAGGGCTGGATCAGGAAGTAAAAGCGGAAGAACAAGCCTGATCTTGTGTGCCTACTTGAGACGCAAATCGCTTATCCACGCTGATGCAGCCTCTGCAAGCTCGGGAATGACGACGTTTTTTCCAGCTTTAAATGAATGATCGGCTCCGTCAAACGTCACCAATGTTGCGGCCTTCAGCCCACCAGTTACTTGTTGTATCAACTTAAGATCGGCAAGCGCATCACGCGTACCCTGCAAAAAGAGCATCGGAACAGGAACTGACTTTAAATGGTCAGCCCGGGCGGTTGAAGGCTGGCCGGGTGCATGCAGGGGAAATCCAAAGAAAACGACACCTTTTATAAATGGCATTGGCGTCTTCGACAACACATGAGAAGACATTCTGCCCCCAAAGGATTTGCCAGCCGCTAACAATGGAACTTTCGGGAACAACTCTGATCCTTTTTCCCACACTACTGAAACGGTTTTCTCCGCGACAGGCGCCGGATCGGGCCGCTTCTTTGCGTTTTCCGTGAAAGGAAAATTGAAGCGCATGGTTCCGATGGAGTGTGCAGCCAGCTGTTTTGACAGCGCTTCCATAAATGGATGCTGCATCCCCGCCCCTGCTCCATGAGCCAGTATCATCAAATATTTCATCTTCTCAGGTTCAACAATTATGGCCGAGACTGACCCGATACTTTCTGATACTTTTATGTTTAACTTTTTGGATTCCACTTTATAAAATAAATACTTTTTTGCGAATGTGCCACTTTTTGAAAACTGTCTTCGAAAGCGCCTGTGGGTTCTCATGAACCTCGTCAAAGGAATGGGACTTGCCAACTAGTTGAAGTGAATTCTTGCGCGAGGACCTGCTGCGGACTAGCGGGACAAATGGTAATAGATAGCGCAGCTAATTCGAATGAGAGTCGTCGCGGTAGCGTCGCTGCCCTTAAGCAAATCCGTGCCTCCATTTTGCCGTGAGTAGTGTTTATTGGGAGTAATGACGCGCCGGACGACAGTCGTTAAAGATCGGATATTTTTTATGCTATTATTGTTGAATCTCTTTAATTCAGAGCGTTGAACTCATATAAGCTAAACGACAAAGATGAAGATCAGAACTTCCTCGCGGGAAATCCTGTTAAAGGCACCGCTGTATTCCTCAAGAATGAGTTCAAAAATGATATTGTCAAAGATGAAAGGATCGTGATCATTCTTTCCAACGGCAAGAAGTATATGGGCAAAGTGGCGAACTTCTCGTATGCGCCAAAGGGCGAAGTCATTACGGGCCATCTGGAAATAGTAAAAGCCTGATCATCTGATCTTCTTTCGCTTGTCTTCTTTGTACTGTGTGGTCTTTGTCCCTTTCTTTTTATTGAAAATGCGCTGAAAGAAATTTCTGTCGGATCTTGCAAGATCACAATCGAGTCTGTCCATGAGTTCGGAAGATAGCGGCGCGAATCTGGCGGTACTGATATTCCGCAGATCTCGATCCTTGTTCACTTTCTGAAGCAACAATGCCACGATTGGTAACGCCGTTGTTGCACCCTGCCCTGACGATGTTCGTCTGAAGTGAAGTGCCGGATCGTCGGCCCCCACCCAACATCCTATAACAAGCTTAGGCGTGATGCCGATAAACCAACCGTCCGTGTTCGATTGCGTGGTTCCGGTTTTTCCGGCAATATCGTTGGTCAGCCCATACGTTGATCTTAGACCCGCACCTGTCCCTTCATTTACAACTCTCTTTAACATCTGCAACATCAAGGCGGCGCTCTCTGCCGAAATTGCTCGTTCACCATCAGTTGCCGGTTGAAAGCTCTCCAACACCTTCCCGTCGCCGTTTGTTATTGATGTGATAAAATAGGGCTCCACATAATTTCCCTTGTTGGCAAACACACTATAGGCCCCCACCATTTCAATCATTGAGATAGCTGCTGTTCCCAATGCAAGCGATGGGACATACGGCAGATCACTTGTGATCCCCATTTTGTGTGCTGTTTCAATTGCATTTGATATTCCCGTTTTTTCCAAAAGTTTTACTGAGACGGTGTTTACAGAACCGGCGAGTCCTCCCTCCATAGAAAACTTCTGATCGTACGAATCATCGTCGGAGTTGGAGGGAGCCCAATCCT
>DASVBA010000359.1:0-3255 GCA_036376095.1 Chryseolinea sp. | reverse complement strand
GGGCATCCCAGACTTCAAACCCTTCCGAACAAAGTTGGTTGAAGTGGAGACGGAGGAGGAAATCATAGCCATTCTTGATGATGTCGCGATGACCTATTCCAATTCATTGATGCTCGCGTAACGAATAGCAAGAATCAGGTTTGAACCCAGTGAGTGATTTTCAATTTTTACCAGCACTTCCACAGTGCTGTGGGCCTATCTCCGATGAACAATAGCCTTCGTTCGACTTCATATATACTGTTGGGGCTGCTTACCCTGATCTGGGGCACCTCATTCATCCTCATCAAACAAGGACTCAAAGTATTCGCGGCGGATGAAGTTGGGGCATTGCGTGTGGCAGCGGCAGCTGTTTTTATTACGCCTATCGCCATTACACGCATAGTCAGTATCAAGCCTGGTAGCTACTGGAAGCTCTTCGCATCGGGAATGATGGGCATATTTATTCCGGCTTTCCTTTTTGCCACCGCACAAACACGGATGGAAAGCTCAGTAGCGGGCATGCTTAATACACTAACCCCACTGTTCACCATTATCGTTGGCGCATTTGTTTTCCGGCAAAGAGTAACCGGATTCGCCATGGCCGGAGCAATTATCGGGCTGGCAGGGACGATCCTGATTAGTTTGTCACGTTCCGGTGGCGCAATCGTTGGATTCAACGCATTTGCGTTGCTGATCGTACTCGCCTGCTTGTTTTACGCGTCCAATCTCAACTTTGTCAAATTTAGTATTCGTGACATGCCCGCGCTTACGATCACAAGCGGATCGCTGCTCCTCATTGGGCCACTTGCCATTATTTATCTGTTTGCGTTTACTTCCTTTACCGAAAAGCTTACAACACAAGCGGGAGCCTGGCAAGCATTCGGTTATGTGGCACTCTTAGGGCTGATGAGTACCGCAGTTGCCACTATATTGTTTAACAAGTTAGTTCAGATAAGCGGACCACTATTCACAAGTACTGTTACCTACCTTATTCCAATTGTAGGAGTGATGTGGGGAGTATTGGATGGCGAACAATTGCACGCTGGTCACTTCGCAGGAATGGTCGCAATTATCGGCGGTGTGTATCTTGCAAACCGACGCCGGGCATAGTGTAGCAACAAATTAATTATTGCATTAAGCCAAATACTTTGTTCAACGGAGGCAGATGGTTGCTGTTAGTCCCAAGGCGCAGAGATTAGTGCAGGTCACAACGAACCACCAAGCGCGCGAGGTATTTTTTGCGCATCACGTCGTGATCGTTGTGCCTCCTTTGTGATCGTCGTGACCCGGCATTGCTACTTTTTTAAAGTAAATGTCGTCATGACGGGCAGGTGGTCGGAAGGATAATATTTTCCGTCATTATCTGTGATGACGTTGTAGTCCGATGCAGTCCAGTGCTCAGTGCAAAAAAGGTAGTCAATTGCCCTGCACTCAATTCCATTCACCTTGAATCCGCAAAACGTTCCTACAGGTTCACCCGGTAGCGGGTCAGTTAGTTTGATGCCCTGCGGATCCATTATGGTCGAATACGGAGGATCTGATCGCGTACAGTTAAAATCTCCGGTGATGATAACTGGAAGTGTTTTACCGAGCTCATTTGCTTTCTTTTTCAAAAGGTCGGCGCTGTTACGCCGGGCTTCTTTTCCTATATGATCAAAATGTGTATTGATGGAAAGAAAGTCTTTTTTGGTCTTGTTGTCCCTCAATTTTGCCCACGACGCCACGCGGGTAATAGCGGCATCCCAGCTTTTGCTGCCGGGCACATCAGGTGTTTCTGAAAGCCAGAAAGTACCTTGCTGCAGAACGCTAAACTTATTTTTCTTGTATAGGATCGCCGAGTACTCACCCTTGGTTTTGCCGTCATCTCTGCCGACGCCCACGTAATCGTATTGTGGAAGATTTTTGACCAGATCCATTAGCTGGTGATGTATCGCCTCCTGGACCCCCAGTATGTCCGGGTCATACTTGCGAATGAGGTCAACCACTTTCTGTGTGCGCTTAGGCCACTGGTTGATGCTGTCAACCGGTGTGTCTAGTCTGATGTTATAGGTCATCACCTTTACTTGTTGGGCGGTCGCGACCGTAGCTGATATCAACAGTGAAGAAAATAGAAGGCTGAATTTAATTACGGATTTCATTAGTATAGAATTAGAAGTTTTCTTTATCGAGCCGATGCCGCATTTATGAGTGGCCCGTAAAAGATAGCATTCATCAGCATCTTGTTCGAGCCGAGCCAGAATGCCCGGAAGCACAAGTTGTCTGTAAATCCGATAACACGTCCCTGGCCGAGTACCGACACGCCAGCTACGGAACTTGATTTTGCTTTTGCATAATTCTCTTTTGACATATATCCACTTAATAGCGGGGCTGCCGTGAAGACAATGGGATTGCTGTAAGATCCTTTCGATTTTTCCATAAAGAGGTTGTTCGATTTGAATATAGGGATCCTGTTGCCGGTGTATCCGTAGAGGAGGGGATGTGTAAGGTCAACCGTAGCTTCAAAAATGGCACCGCTGGTTTCCTGCGCTCCCGTGAATTCTTCGATGTCGGCATAGGCACGGGGTTTTTGTGCGTCTTTCTTTTCTTCTTCCTTTTTCATTTCAAATTTACCTAGCCCAGCAGTTGTTATCCAGTTCAGGGCGTTTTCCAGCCCGATGATGACTCCGCCGGCCTGAACCCACGCCCTCAATTTTTCCTTGGTTCCTTCTGAAACCGAAAAGCCGGCGACGGTTGGGGGCATGATTATCGTTGTGTACTTGTTAAGCGGCGATCTTTCGAAAACATTTAACGGAATGAGTGTAAGAGGAATATTAAAACGGAAATCCATCATGTGCCAGACTTCGCCAGCATCCGTGGCAGAAATCCCATCACCCACGAGCATAGCAACAACGGGTTTTTTCAAGGGAAGGAACGAGCTGCTTCCCAGGCTTACACCCTTGTAATCGAGACCGGAATTGAAGGCAACAATATCTATTCCGTCTTTCGCTGCAATCTCGTTAAGTATAAATTCAATTTGTTCCTGCGTTTTTTCCTGGCCGGCCACAGGAAGCATGATGGTTCCACGTTCAAACCTCGTTCCATCGGGATGAAAAAACGGATCGCTGGCCACTTTTAACATCAGGCCGTGGCTCAGCAGCCGATATATGGCTCGCGGTGCGTAAAAGCCGAACGATTCAAACACGTAAGCGTATTCGCTCTTGCTGCCACGGCGTTTTCCGACAGCCAGCGTCGCAGTTACTACTTTCTCTCCCAATGCCGGAACGCTTTTCGTTTCTT
>DASVBA010000358.1:0-5945 GCA_036376095.1 Chryseolinea sp. | reverse complement strand
CCACACAATCCCGTAGGGATGATACATCGGTAACACGATGGATCATGTTATCCCACCGCGGCGAACGAATCATCTTTGATCCATAACCACCGTTTCGCCGCGGAACTTGCACACCTTAATTTCGAAGCGCACACACCAAGCCCGCACCCACACAAATCCGCACACCTGATTTAAAAATGCGATCCGCACAAAGAACATGTCGTGCCGTTCCCGAGATTCCCGGTTCATCGCAAACTCGATTGACGATTTCAGCCGCTCCTTCGAAGAACCAAATTATCGCTATTTTTGCCTGAACATGAAACTCGTCGACGTTCTCGTCCTCTCTCTCGCAGTTGCTTTTCTGATCATCGGTATCCACCAAACAATGGTGCTTGGCTTTGGTAAAGCTTATTGGGCTATAATGCTTTCGCTCGGCCTTTACTTTGTATTCAACTTCCGAAAGAAGAAATAACATGAACGCCATCCTTCTATTAGGCATCGTCGTCTCATTGATTTTTTTGATCTTCTTCTCTATCCTGGAGACCAGCTTCAAAGCTGCCAACAAACTACAACTTGAACTGGAAGGCCGGCTGGGAAACCTTCCTGCCCAATTAATGACATTATTTGCAAAACGCCCTGCCTGGTTCACTGGAACTACTTTTATTGGCACAACGCTATCCCTGGTCGCATTTGGTGCATTGATGTGTTTGTTATCCATGCCCATGCTTGAAAATATCTTGCCTGAAAAAATCGGTAATGTTTTCGCAATCATAGTCATTCAAACAGGAATCTCTGCTTTCATTGTTCTCGCTATTGCGGCGGTCATTCCAAAGACCGCGATCATTTCAAATCACATTCAGGTGTTGAATTTCCTTGTCATACCCTTCGCCGTTTCATTCGTACTGTTGGCTGTGTTCACGTTTCCACTTCTCGCTATCTCAAGATTTCTGGTTGTCCGGGTTTTTAATACGTCTGATAAGGAAGAAAAGGCACCCTTTAAAAACACAGACCTCCGGCCCTACACGAACACCGTGGCCGACGTGCCCGCTCAACCCGAGGACATCGAACTGGATAAGAAGATCTTTCACAATGCACTGGAATTCAAAACAGTTAAGATCCGGGATTGTATGATCCCGCGAACAGAGATAACCGCCGTCGAACTGAATGAAAGCATCGAAAAGCTTAGAGAAGCATTTGTTGAAAGCGGGCATTCCAAAGTGATTGTCTACAAACAAAGCATCGATGAGATCATAGGTTATTGCCATTCATCGGCACTGTTCAAAAGACCGCAGGAAATAAAAGACATCCTCACGCCGATCATCATTGTCGCTGAAACGGCACTTGCTAACGAGCTGATGATCCGTTTTATAAATGAACATAAAAGCCTCGCCGTAGTAGTTGATGAATTTGGAGGTACAGCAGGATTGGTCAGCATGGAGGACGTGATTGAAGAGATCTTCGGAGAGATCGAAGATGAGCACGACGAGGAACATCAGTTGATCGAGCAAAAGATCGGCGACAAAACCTATCTCCTTAGCGGGAGACTGGAGATTGACTATTTGAACGAAACGTACGACTGGCAGCTTCCCACAGGCGAATACGAGACTCTGGGGGGATTGATTTTATCCTACGCGGAGGATTTCCCCAAGCAGGGTCAAACAATAGAAGTCCCACCATTCACGTTCACCGTCCAGACCACTGGGGCAAACCGACTGGAAACGGTGCTGGTCAGCGTGGAAAATGAGGGAAAATCGGACGAATAATGCCTCAAAATACGTCGCCATAGGGCCTTTTTTTCGCTTTTCGCGTAAGCCTCGCAATCCCCTCAAAGTCTTTTTTATAACCCTATTTTTCTAATACAGATTACGGGTTAAATTTGCGGCTCTTTAAAAATCAGAATATGGCATTGATCGGAACATTGCGCAACAAGATGGGCACGTGGGTGGTGGTATTCGTGTTCGTTGCGATAGCAGCATTTATTTTAGGCGACCTTTTCAGCGGCAACTCTTCAATTTTGAACTGGGGAAGGAACTCTGTAGGGGAAATCGGCGGTCGCGACATCTCATTCGAAGAATTTCAGTCCGTAATTCGCGAGCGCGAAGCAAACTACTACCTACAGTTCGGCAGGGAGCCTGGTGATCGTGAAATGCCTAGTATTCGTCAGCAGGCATGGGACCTTCTGATTGCCCGTTACGCTATCCAGACGGAATTCGCCAAAGTCGGCGTTGAAGTTACTGAGGATGAGGTTTGGGATATGATCCAGGGCAAGAACGTTGATGAGAGCGTAAAGCTTGCCTTCACAAATCAGGAAACCGGACAGTTTAATCCTAACCAGGTGGTTAAATATCTAAGCGAATTGAAGACGATGCCTCAGACTTCAGAACAAAGAATCCGGTGGGAGATGTTTCAGAGGGATCTTAAGCCTGGTCGTGAGAGGATCAAATACGAAAACCTTTTGATCAAGAGCAGCTACATCACTGCAGCTGAATCTGAGCTTGAATATCATTTACAAACGGACGTCGCAGAAGTTAAGTACCTCTACGTTCCTTACTACGCTATCAGCGATTCAGCTGTTAATGTAAGTGATGACGACCTTAAGGCTTACTACAACAAGAATGTAGAAAAGTATAAGACCGAAGCAACCCGTGATTTGAAATTTGTTAGCTTCCCCGTTGTAGCATCGGCTGACGATTCACTTGTAGTAAAGGAAGACCTTGCCCGGGCGGTGAACGAATTTAAGACCGCACAGGAAGATTCCACTTACGCTTCCGGTAACACAGACGGACAGAACCCATATTCTACCTATACGGCGGCAACCTTGCCGGCATATCTTTCTGCTGACAGTTTAAAACAAGGAAAAGTCTTTGGACCGATCCTGGATGCAGGAGTGTACAAAGTGGTGAAGGTCTCGAAAATTTTTGAAGACACGGTCTCCGTTGCCAGCGCAAAACATATCCTTATCAGGTGGGATGACACCAGCGCACCTGCGAAACAAGCCGCCAGGGAAAAAGCACAGGGGATCTTAAAAGATATTAAGGCTGGTGCCGATTTTGGTGCAAAAGCCCGTGAATTTGGAACTGATGGAACCGCTTCACGTGGTGGTGATCTTGGATGGATCACCTCTGGACAAATGGTGAAACCTTTTGAAACTGCGGTATTTTCTGCAAGCCGCCCGGGATTGATCAATGAATTAATAGAAACGGAATTTGGATATCATATTGTCGAGGTGACGAAAGTTAAGGACAACACAGCTTATAAACTGGCGATTGTTGAACGTGAGATCACACCAAGTGATGCAACAGTAAATGAAGCGTATAGAAAAGCTGAAGCGTTCGCATCCGACCTTTCGGGCATCAGCGATTTCGAGGCTAGAGCGAAGGAGCAAGGACTTAATGCTCAGGAGGCAAAGAACATTCTCGCTGGCGACAGACGGATTGGAACATTAGGAGAAGCGCGTGAGGTAGTACTCTGGTTATTCCGCGATGCATCAGAAGGCAAAATATCGCAGGTTTTTGATCTTGACGATCAGAATGTCGTTGCTGTTATGACCAATGAGGTAGACAAAGGATATAAACCATTCGAAACTGTTAAAGCAGAGCTTTCTCCGGCAGTACGCAATGAAGCAAAAGGCAAAGTTATTATTGAAAAGCTAAAGAGTGCTAAGGGAACGCTTGAAGAAATCGCTAATACATTCGGATCGGATGCAAATGTTTATTCCAGCAGCGACCTTAAGCTCAACAGCAACTCATTGCCCACTGTAGGGTTTGATCCGCAGGCTGTGGGACTCGCGTTCTCTCTTGATAATGGCAAACGGTCTAATCCTTTTGCGGGTGAAAACGGTGTGATAATCATGGAGCTGCAAAACAAGACTATTGCTCCGTCTCTTTCTGATTACACAGCTTATAAAACCCAACTTGAACAGGGTAACTACAACCGCAATACATTGGGTATTGGAGAAGCGATCAAAGAAAATGCAGACATTGTAGACAAGCGCTACAAGTTCTATTAATTAAATGCTTGATAATAACGCTACGCCTCCTGGTACCAACCGGGGGGCGTCGCCATTTAAATATGGACGAAACATGGCTCCTTTCTTTTCGGGAAAAGCTTGAAAAGCACTACGCCTGGCCTTCGTTATATGTCTTCAAGTTCATCGTGCCGACAGGACAGCAGGACCAGGTAAAAAATCTATTCCCTTCACACACTGCCGTTGAGAAATTGTCCAAGCAGGGCAATTATACCAGCATAACAATCCATATGATGATGCAGTCCAGTGACGCTGTTATTGAAATCTATAAACGTGCCTCCCTCATTGATGGCATTGTGGCGTTGTGATTACTTCAAACTTTTCTCCGGCTGCAAAATCAACGGACCTATGTCCAATGTCTCGAAAAAGTCGTAAATCGAAATATAAAACCTCTCGTTATGGAATGGAAAACTGAAAATAACCGCCTGAAGAAGACTTTCAAGTTTAAAGACTTCACGCACGCATTTGCCTTCATGACCAAGGTGGCAATTGTAGCCGAGAAAATGAATCATCATCCGACCTGGACGAACACATGGAACACGGTAAACTTTGAGTTATCTACCCATGATGCCGGCGACATCGTAACCGACAAAGACAGGCGGCTTGCAAAAGCAATTGATGAAGTCGAGAAGTAAGCAAAGTTAAATGGAAAAAACAGACATGATCTATGGTACCAGGGCAGTCATCGAGGCTATCCTGGCGGGAAAGAATATTGATAAAGTGATGATCCAATCGGGACTTTCTAACGATTTGATCAAAGAGCTGATTGCTGTTGCGAAAAATAACAATGTGCCCGTTGCCTTTGTACCCCCCGAAAAGATAAAGCGCCTATCAACAAAAAATCATCAGGGGGTTATTTGCCTGCTTTCATCCATAACCTTTGCATCAGTCGATAACCTTATCTTCAAGGCGTATAACGAGGGAAGGGAACCCTTCTTCCTTATCCTTGACCGTATCACTGACGTGCGAAATTTCGGTGCCATTGTCCGCACGGCGGAATGTGCCGGCGTCGATGGTATTATCATTGCCGACAAAGGCAATGCTCCGATAACTAGTGACGCTATGAAAACGTCTGCCGGTGCCTTGAATCATGTACCCATTTGCCGTGAAAAGGACATGAAAAAAATCCTTAAGCTTCTTCATGACAACGGTATACGACTCGTTGCGTGCACCGAAAAGACAGAGAAGAGTATTTACGAAGTAAGCCTGACAGGTCCGCTAGCTCTCATCCTGGGATCGGAGGAAGATGGCGTGAGCGACACCTTCCTTCGCGAATCGGATGAACTTGCACGTATTCCCCTGAAAGGAAAGATTGAATCTCTGAATGTCTCCGTTGCAGCTGGCGTTGCTTTATACGAAGCAGTCCGGCAACATTTCGGGTCCGTCATTCCAAAATAATATTATTCCCTTTTGGATAGCGGATGGCATACGTTAGCTGGATCGTTTCAGTCTTACCTGCTGCTATGATTTTTTTCCAGGTCAATAACCCAGTCGCCTCCTCGTAACGGGCCTTTGAATCCTCCATTTTATCCACAACGATCTCTTTGTGATTGGCAATTGGAATCTGGTCAACTACAACGATCGTAACGGGCTGAGCCTTCTTATTTCGTATCGAGATGTCGTAAGTGAACGTAATCTTTTGATTCGATCCAACGAAGTGTCTGGATGAATAGTCCTTCTTCTTTTCCCTGTTCACGACAACGTTACCATCTCTGCCCAAAGAAAGCGTGAGCGTATCTGAAGTATTCCGGGTATCAAGGATGGATTTGCCGATGTATTTACCTTCAAAGAACAGGCTGGCTTCCCCCTCCAGAAAATTGTACTCATCCCAGTTGAGGAGTTTTGCCGTTAAGAAAGCATCCGCATCAAGCTTTGGGGCACAGTAATACTCATAAAGCGCATCCAGTTCATACTCCATCATATCCGTTGTTCGTTTCTC
>DASVBA010000353.1:0-10935 GCA_036376095.1 Chryseolinea sp. | reverse complement strand
AGAATATGTTGAAGTGTAACCCTTAAAGAAGTTTTCAGCATGGAACCGATCAGGCTATGGGACGCCCGTTTGTTTGGAAAAGTCAGCGTTATCCGGTTTCGATTAACAACCGATTCGGGTACGCTATCCGCTTTAATTGCATTCATGTCCTTAGATCTAATAAAGATCCGTTTAGTGAAAGAAAGAGAGTGGTTGGCTATCAAGCGCTGAAAACAGCAAACGGCAATCCCGTCACAGATATTTGGAGCGAATAGATTCCGTCAAAATCTGGCGCCGAATATTAAAAATCCATGTCGCGCCTGACCTCAAAATATTATATTGAGGCCTCTAAACTTCAATGGTAAAGAACTACTTGAAAATAGCTCTTCGCTTTATGCTAAGGCAAAAGGGCTTTTCCATCATTAACATTTCTGGACTTACCATAGGGATCACCTGCAGCTTGATGATCCTGCTATATATTCAGGACGAACTGAGTTATGACAAATTCCATCCGGACGCACCAAGGACCTATCGCATCGGATTTAAAGGAAAGCTCGAGGGCAAGCAATTTATTTCAGCGCAAACGGGTACACCGGTTGCCAGGGCCTTACAGAAAGAAATCCCCGACATAGAAAGCACTCTTCGGATCGCAAGCTGGGCAACATTTCCGGTACGTTACGAGGACAAAGCATTTACTGAAGACAAGCTGCTTTTGTCGGACTCGAACTTCTTTCGATTTTTTAATTTCAAATTGATAGACGGACATCCCGATACGGTCTTAAACGGCAAACGCAAATTAGTTATTACCGAGTCCGCTGCCAGGCGATACTTCGGATATACAGGAGCCGGAGACCGATCACCTATTGGCAAATCGCTGATGCTGGCCCAGGGTTATCCCGTGACCGTTACGGGCATTGCAGAAGACCCTCCAATGAATTCGCATTTTCATTTTACAATGATCCTTTCCCTGGTTTCCTGGGACGAAGGCAATACAGGCAATTGGATAACCGGACGGGTTGTTACCTACTTTAAACTCCGTCCCGGTTCAAGCATCGATGACGTCACCTCACAGTTCGATTTGATCATTGAAAAAAACGTAAGCCGCGAGCTGGAACAATTTAGTCGCATTACACTGTCAGAATTCAAGGCACAGGGAAATGATCTTCAGTTCTTCGAGCAACCACTCACATCGATTCATCTCAACTCGAAGCTCGCCGACGAGATCGAACTGAACAGCGATATTCAATACATCTACATCTTTGGATCCGTCGTATTACTTATCACCGTCCTCGCCTGCATCAACTTCATGAATCTTTCGACGGCGCGTTCCGCAAGCCGGGCAAAAGAGGTAGGGGTCCGTAAATCTGTTGGAGCGCAAACGGGAAAACTTGTGATCCAGTTTCTGTTGGAGTCATACTTCTACATCGTCATTGCGGTCCTCCTGTCCTTGTTTTGCATTACCATTTTTCTTCCGTTTTTCAATCTTTTCACTTACAAGCATCTAAGCGTCTCAACGTTGTTCCGGCCCCAATATCTGTTTGGCGGACTGGTCTTCACGCTTGTGGTAGGGTTGCTTGCCGGAAGCTATCCTGCATTCTACCTCACTCATTTCAATCCCGTTGAGGTCCTTAAAGGAAAACTTCGTGCAAAACTCAGGACCTACGGAATTCGAAATGTGCTTGTTGTCTTTCAGTTTGTAATATCAACAGTGCTGATCATAGCTACCATGATCGTTTATCAGCAACTGCGGTATCTCCAACAGGCAAACACCGGCTTCGATAAAAACAACGTTGTCAATCTGCTGCACACTAAAAACCTTGGCAGCAAAGGCAAGGCCTTCAAGCAGGAGCTATTGAAATATCCTGAAATAAGTTCGGCAAGCTACGCCAACAGGCTCCCGCCAAACGTGGAGTGGCAATCCGTATTTCGTCAGGTGGATTCAGTCAAGGAGTATTTTATGGCGGTATACGAGATGGACGCCGACCACCTTGAGACCATGCGATACTCAATGGTAAAAGGAAGATTTTTTTCCGCCCTGACGCCATCTGATACCAATGCGATCATCCTTAACGAGACTGCGGCGCGAAAACTCGGCATTAAGGACTACCAGGGACAAAAATTTGTGACTAACTATGATCGCGATGGCCGAACGCGGCAGTTGATCGGGATAATAAAGGATTTCAACTTCCAGTCATTCAGGGAACCCGTTCAGCCCCTTGCTGTCGTGATGGGCCCGGAACCCAACTGGGAAATGGCCATACGTCTAACGAAGGGCGATACAGAAGACAAACTTGCGCTGGTCCGTTCGTTTTGGAAGAAACATGCCCCGGAAGCACCGTTTGAATACACGTTCCTTGACAAGAACTTCGAAGCCAAACACCGGACCGAGAAGAAGCTGGGCATCGTGTCGGCGCTGTTTACAGCACTCGTGATCTTTATCGCCTGCCTGGGATTGTTCGGACTGGCGGCCTTTACCGCTGAACAACGGACCAAGGAAATTGGAATCCGAAAGGTAATGGGGGCGAGTGAAAACGATATTATTATAATGATCAACAAGGATTTTCTCAGGCCTGTCCTGATCGCGAACCTGATCGCCTGGCCCCTGGCCGGATGGATCATGCACTTCTGGCTACAACAATTCGCCTATAGAATTTCTTTCCCCTGGGCAGTTTTTATTTTCGCTGCATTGATCTCACTGATCGTCGCACTCGTTTCCATTAGCTTTCAAGCGTCGCGGGCGGCCAGAGGTAATCCCGTAAGATCATTACGCAACGAATAAAATTCCCTGCAACCTTTTGTTCCTTTTGGTTGTCTAGGAAACGTTGACGGAATAATTGGAAAAATAAATTGAAGGACATAGGGGTTGAACGACATCAAGTTGTCCTAACTTTACCCAACCAAAGACAACATGAATACCATCTCAAAAAAACTTCTCTGCGTCGCTTTGTTGATCCTACCTCTTCATTTTTTAGTCGCGCAGGAGATTAGCCGGGACCTTGAGTCATTTAGAAAGATCATCGTATCACCCCGCATCAATCTGGTCCTTGAAAAGGGCGACCAGGAGAGCATTCGGCTCCTTTATTCAAATGTGCCAGCAGACAAGATCAACATAACGATACAAAATAACACGCTGCGCGTCTACCTCGACGATGCCAAAGTGAACGAAAAAACGGAACGCGTCAACCCTTATGAGCGGCGTAGCATATATCATAATGTTACGCTCACAGCCTACGTAACTTACAAAGAGTTGGAGCACCTGGAAATTCGTGGCAACCAGGAATTGACGTGTAATGGCCCGCTTCGCGCGGAAAGGTTTACGCTGAAGGCTTACGGCGAAAATGAAATCAAGCTTGCCTCTGTTAAAGCGGACTACCTGAGAACAAGCTTATACGGAGAAAACGATTTGAAAATAAGAGGTGGTAAGGCCGAATATCAGAAATACAAGCTATTCGGAGAGAACCGTATTGATACGCACGAGCTGAAGAGCTATTCTGCTACAGCAAATTCATTTGGCGAAAGTCAGATAACCCTCAGCACACAAGACCAACTTCGCATAAACGCCTTTGGCGAGTCCCAGATCTCCTACAACGGTAACGCTGATGTAAACAAGGGTTTGGTTTTCGGCAATACCACAATACACAAGCTGGATTGAGTTATGAGTTAGGGGTTATGAGTTATGAGTTTAGTGTGTGAGAGTGAGTGTGTGTGTGTGACCCACCGACGCATTACGCGCACACCCGCACCCTCGCCCCAACCCATAACCCATAACTCATAACTCATAACCCCCCCATGTATCCCGTAGAGGAAATTGTCCACGATGTCAGGGATCAGTTAGCTTTGAATAAAATTGTATTGCTGCAGGCTCCGCCCGGAGCCGGAAAAAGTACTATACTTCCTTTACGACTGTTGAATGAACCCTGGCTGAATGGCCGTAAGATCATTATGCTGGAACCCCGGAGGCTGGCAACGCGCTCTGTCGCCCTCCGAATGGCAAGTCTGCTGAATGAAAATGCGGGGGACACCATCGGTTACAGGGTACGATTTGAAACTGTTGTCAGCGGCAAGACACGTTGCGAAGTAGTTACCGAAGGCATACTCACAAGGATGATCCAATCCGACAATGCACTAGAGGAAGTGGGAATGGTGATCTTTGACGAGTTCCACGAGCGAAGCATACATGCAGACCTTGCACTGGCACTCTGCCTTCAGATGCGACAGATCCTCAGGAACGATCTTCGGATTCTAATCATGTCCGCCACACTGGAAAGCGATCGAATCGCAGAGATCCTGAAGGCGCCGGTCCTCACCAGCACTGGCAAACAATACCCCGTTTCATTAAGATACTTGCCAACAGACAAATCTGCCTCGGTTTCTAGCGCAGTTGTCAGAGTAATACGGAAGGCCCTCGCAGAGGAGACGGGCGATATTTTGGTTTTCCTTCCCGGCACGGGCGACATCCATCGGACAATGGGTTTGCTTGACAACGGTTTCGATAGTGTAAGTATACATCCTCTTTACGGCGATCTTCCCTTCAAAAAGCAACAAGAAGCTATACTGCCTCATCCCTCCGGTTTGAGAAAGATCGTGCTTGCCACATCGATAGCGGAAACTTCACTCACGATCGAGGGGATCACCATCGTGATCGATAGCGGATTTGCGCGAGTTCCAAAATTCGATCCCCGCAGCGGGCTCACGCGCCTTGAAACGGTTCGGGTTACGCGCGATGCCGCGGATCAACGGGCCGGGCGGGCGGGACGTCTAGGCCCAGGGATATGTTATCGCCTCTGGCCGGAAGCTCTCCATCACACTCTCGCAGCGGCCCGTCAACCGGAAATCCTTGAAGCAGATCTGGCGCCGATGATCCTTGAGCTGACAAAATGGGGAGTAAAGAGCATCAATGACCTTACCTGGATAACACAGCCGACCGCCGGAGCTGTCAACCAGGCGAAAGATTTGTTAAAGCAATTGCGCGCGATCGAAGACAACACTATTACACCGCGGGGAAAGAGGATGCTCGAACTACCGACACATCCGCGAATATCTCATATGCTCTTGGAGAGCGGCGGCCTGACCAGTCTTGCCACCGACATAGCGGCATTGCTGGAAGAACGCGACCCCATTTCTAAGTCCCCTGGAGCTGATCTGTCATTAAGGGTTGAACTTCTACGCCGGTGGAGAAGCGGTGAGCGTGTTCCCGCAGAACAATCTGCGCTGGACCGAATCGAAAAGCTTGCTGCGGCATGGCGTCGAGCATTTAAAATCGCAATTGATAACCGGCTGCCCGTCGATTCAGATGTGGGTAAATTACTTTCGGAAGCTTATCCTGAACGTATCGCCAGGCAGCAGGAAAAACACAGCACTCGTTATAAGCTTGCTAACGGCCGGACTGTACGATTGCCGGATCATGATCCCTTGATTCGTGAAACGTGGCTCGCAGTTGCTCATCTTGATAGCGGCGACACGGAGGGCAGAATATTTCTCGCAGCACCATTGGCAGAGGAAGATCTAATGCATCGTGCAACTGAACATGAGGTGGTTAGTTGGAATCGTGAAAAAGGGATGATCATTGCGGCCAAGGAGAAACGTATTGCCAGTGTCGTTATTTCGTCCAAGCAGATCGTCCAGGTTCCGCGAGAATTAAAAATAAAGATCTTATGTGAAGCCATCCGTGAAGAGGGACTGAAACTTCTGAACTGGAGTGATACGGAACGCGAATGGCAAGCCAGGGTTATGAGCCTTAGGCATTGGCGAGCCGATGAAGGTTGGCCAGATGTAACTGACGACCATCTTCTCAATACCGTTGACGACTGGCTTGCCCCGTACCTTGCCGATGTCAGCAAACGACAAGACTTTGAACGGCTGGACCTTTCAAACATTCTCACGGGAGTGTTACCGTGGAACTTAAGCAGGGATCTTGACAGACTTGCACCAACGAGGCTTGCCGTCCCGAGTGGGTCAATGATAAAACTTACCTATTCGTTATTGGGTGCAGCGCCTGTAATGGAAGTGCGATTGCAGGAGGTTTTTGGGTTGCAAGAAACGCCAACTGTGAACGAAGGCCGGAATAAAGTCCTTATGCACCTGCTGTCCCCGGGTTTCAAACCTGTACAAGTAACGCAAGATCTCAAGAGCTTCTGGCAGACTACCTATCATGAGGTACGGAAAGAACTGCGCATACGATACCCAAGGCACCACTGGCCCGAAGATCCCTGGACGGCCGAAGCCATTCGCGGGCCAAAGCGGAGATGAGGTTATCCGTGTGTGGGTGTGAGGGTTCTTAACTGCTGACTCATCATTCCGCACCCTTCATCACGTTAAGATACTCCTTGACATACTCCCCCACCTTTTTCCTCCTGTACTGCATTATGAAACGCGGGTGCGCAAGGGGTACTATCTTTTCAAAAAACTTGTGCTCTGCATTCAGCCGGTTCAGGAACTTGAAGTTTTCTCCTTCACCCAGACAATAGCATACTGACGTATCGATGCCGATTCCTAACGTCTTGGTAATCGTTTCAACAATAAACGGTTTCAAACAAACCTCGAGATCCTTCATATCGTAGTAGTTAAGATTCTTTCCATCTTTCACGAACCCAAGCGGACTGACTGCGCTAAAATGAAATTTGGAATAGAAAGCTTCGGGTCCTCCGTAAGCAGAGATCATCTCGTAAATAAAATCTGCCGATAACTCCGGCCTCTTCTGAAGCGAATTCGGAATGTTGCAATATTTATCCAGCTTGATAGGATCCGTGAAAGGAATTCCTGTGACACCTGCACCGAACCTGCCGGGATTTATTCCCAATATCAGTCTACGTCTATCATCATCTCCATAGTATTTATTATAGAACAATTCGCAAAGGGCGTAAACGGATTTGTCCTGGTATGGATTGAGAATCTCTACCCCGGCTGGAAGTTTTGCTTTTATGTGGAGGTGCTTGAGAAAATGGAGGATGTGGGTGGCGGTAGACACTTATGAGTTATGGGTTATGAGTTATGGGTTATGCGCGCCCGACGAAGCGTTTCGCGCAGGCGAGGGTTGGTGCAAGGGTGTGGGGTGTTTCCAGACGACGCAAAGATACACAAGCGCGTTCTGCAATCTTTGCTCAACACCCACCACCTCTAAATTCCAACTCAATTCTACCTCCTAACTCCTAACTCCTAACTTCTAACTCCTATCTCCTACTATCACCCCGAAAATTCGAAACAGCTTTTATAGAATCCCATCTCCTGCACATATTCAATAAGCTGAAGATAGAATGGATGCGCGCCGAGTGTTGCGCTGTCGCCGATCATAATCAGTTTTTTTCGCGCGCGAGTCATTGCAACGTTAGTGCGCCTGATGTCACCGAGAAATCCAACTTCACTTTTATCGTTACTTCTCACAAAACTTATCGCGATGACGTCCCGTTCCTGGCCTTGAAATGCATCCACGGTATTGATGGTGATAAGTTTCTTCAACGGTTCAAGGATCACGGATGATTCTGCGATTCGCGTTAGCATTTCGACCTGGGCGCGATAAGGCGTAATTATACCTATCGAAATTTTCTGCAACATCCAGTCGTCTGCGCCGATCTCTTCCACGAGCGCCTCAACCCTTCGCATAAGCAAGTGCGATTCTTCTTCGTTGAATCGGCTTAACGTTTCGGCATCCTGACTCTCAACGTAGCCGGCACCTGCAGTATCGATAAATTCTACCGGCGGCTGATTTGGACGCAGCAGCTCTGCCCGTACAGAATCGTGTGCGACCAACTCGTTTTTATAAAAATAGGCGGATGAAAACTTCATAATGTCTTCATGCATGCGATACTGCACTTTCAACATCGCGGAATGTTGTGCATTGCGAGACACTCCCTTTTCAAATAAAGTTTTGGACAGCCCAAGGCGCGCGGCCTCGATCGACTTTATCGTAGGCGGCAGCTGCTGATGGTCGCCAGCAAAAACGATCCTCGAACTTCGCAATATTGGTATCCACGACGCTGCTTCCAACGCCTGGGCTGCTTCATCAATAAATGCCGTTTTGAATTTTCTTCCACGCATTACGGGATGCGACGACCCCACAAGCGTGGTGCAAATGGCCTCTGTCCGATGTAAAAGATCATTTATAATGTAAAATTCCAGCGCATCGGCATCCGCTTTCAGTGCTTTCGACTCCTGAAGAAGTAATCTCCGTTCCTGCTTTTCGTGATAGCCGTACTGCCGCTTGTATTTGAGCGCTGTACTCTTCAGTTGTTCCATTTTTTTCCGAAGTGTTTTGAGCTCCTGGTAATTGGCATGTGTTGCTATCAATGCATCCAGTGTCTTGCTCAACGATTGTTCTGTTACACGCGCAGGATGCCCAATGCGCAATACGCGAAGTCCCTGCTCACTCAGTTTTTCTACAAGCAAGTCGACTGCTGCATTACTTGGCGCGCAAACCAACACCTGATTCTCCTGAGTAATTGCAGCTTTAATTGCCTGCACCAGCGTTGTCGTCTTTCCTGTACCAGGCGGCCCATGAATGAATGCGACATCTGCCGCTTCCCAAACTATTTCCAGTGCGTCCTGTTGACTTTGGTTAAGTCCGGCGATAGCTCCACCCTTGTTTTTTTGGGACCGATTTGACGCTTTTCCGGATCCTAATAATATTTCCCTTAACTCGGAAAGTCGATTGTTCTCAGCCTCGATCACTTCTTTCAGCGCGAACTCCATTTCCCGGTAAGTCATTTCATCGAACATCACGTCGACACCAAGCAATGTGCTGTCGATCCAGTCAGGCAATTCTTCTGAGTTCAATGTGATCACCATGGTATTATCACGTACGTAGTTGATAACCCCGTTTACATGATCGCGCTCGGGCTTGCCTGACGCGTTTGAAAAAACGCTCACCGACTTTCCACTTTGAAAGGCATGCGGCTGATCCAATTCTGCCGTCCGTTCAATTTCAATCATCAATCGCTCTCCCGTCCCGATATAGTCGCGCTTTAAGCGCACCGGGTACCAGGTCGTTCCTTCCTTCGTTCGCTGATGAAGAGATCGAAGTAAAACCTTCTGTCGATAGTACTCAAGATCCGCCTGTCGTTCAAGCTTGACTAACTCCAGGGTCTTGTATAGTTGTTCGCGTGTAGACATGTGAGCCGGCAAAGATAAGCGCTCCTGGTTTACGGAAGTTGTTTTGTAAATTAGAATTTGTACCATCGAATTGACGTATCTCTGTCAATTTTCATTTGACAATACGAAAAGATATCTGCTATTTTCAAACTAAAGCGTTGAAGTTATGAGCATGCAAAGACTAATTGCAATAGTTCTTTTAATCGGTCCGATAAACTCATTCTCGCAGAAATACGATCTGCTCGTCTCGGGTGGTAAAATCGTTGACGGTTCCGGCAATTCCTGGTTTTACGGTGATGTCGGCATTAAAGACGGAAAGATCGTTGCTATTGGAAAACTTTCTGCGAATGATGCGACACGTGTGCTGCAGGCAAGTGGGCTGGTCATCGCACCGGGTTTCATCGATGTCCATACCCATATTGAAACAAATGATCTAAAGGTTCCGGCAGCGGCTAATTTCGTTTATGATGGCGTGACGTCGGTGGTCACCGGAAACTGTGGTTCATCCAATACGGATGTTGCCCGTTACTTTTCACGGCTTGATAGTGTGAAGACGTCGATCAACATTGCAACGCTCATCGGACATAACAGTGTTCGCCGTGCCGTAATGGGCGACAGTCAGCGGGACCCGACACCGGATGAGCAAACAAGAATGGAAGATCTTGTCCGCAAAGGCATGAAAGATGGCGCTGTGGGTTTCTCAACGGGTCTTATTTATGTTCCGGGCACTTATTCGAAAACCGGCGAGGTGATAGGCCTGGCAAAGGCTGCTTCTGAATTCAACGGAGTTTACGCATCTCATATTCGCGATGAAGGGGATCATGTTACTGAAGCTATCGAGGAGGCAATCAATATTGGACGACAGGCGAAGATGCCGGTAGAGATTTCACACTTCAAAGTAACTTACAAACCAAATTGGGGTAAATCTTCAGGAACGGTCGCCCAAGTGATGCAGGCGAGAAAAGATGGGGTTGATGTAACGGTCGATCAATATCCCTACGTGGCGAGCAGCACGTCGTTGAATACGGTTTTACCCACGTGGGCTTTCGGCGGAGGGACGGATTCCCTCCAGTGGCGATTACACGACGCATCGACCCGTGCTAAAATAAAGAAAGAAATGCTGAATGCATTAAAGTCAAAACAACTCAAGAGCTATAGCTACGCTTTGGTGGCTCGTTACAACGCCGACACCACATTGAACGGAAAAAGTATCAGCGACATCAACATCGTGAAAGGACGAAAAAAGAAAGCAGCTTACGAGGCAGAGACTATTCTTGAAATGATCGAAAAAGGAGGTGCCCAGATGGTATACTTTAGTATGGATGAATCTGATCTTAAACGCATTATGCAGTATCCTTTTAACATGTTTGCTTCGGACGCGGGCATCGTTCAATTCGGTTCAGGGGTTCCACATCCCCGAGCCTATGGGACAAATGCACGTGTACTGGGGAGATACGTTCGTGAACAAAAGGTTTTGAGTCTGGAAGAAGCAATACGACGAATGACCTCACTACCCGCACAAAAATTTCAACTTCGCGAAAGGGGATTGGTACGCGAAGGCATGGCTGCTGATCTGGTGGTCTTTTCAGAAACCGATGTCGCCGATCAAAGCACATTCAGCAAACCTCATGCTTATTCTTCGGGATTCAAGTACGTTATCGTAAACGGACAAGTCGTTATTGACGAGGGTCGCCACACTGGAATGCGCAGCGGAACAGTTCTTCACGGTCCTGGGTACCAAAGTAGCAGGTAGGTTTAATACACGTGCGGCGGGTAGCCTCCACAGGTTATTAATTTTTTGGAAGTATGGTTTCTACGGGTAAACACTCAATAAATCAATATGTCAATAAATCAATGCTCAGGTAGTTTCTG
>DASVBA010000349.1:0-9380 GCA_036376095.1 Chryseolinea sp. | reverse complement strand
TTCCAAATGTTGAGACGACCTATTACTGGTCAACCGAACTATATGGCTTTGTTCTCAATTTTACCCCGCGGGTAAACTACAATATAAGCCGCCGGTTCAATGTTGATTTAAATGTGCCCTTGAAGATCTATGACCTTCGGGGAGAAAAGAACGAGGTGAACAATCCTGCCATTCCGATACGCCAACAAACAACCAATGATGTTGACCACATTTTCTTTGAAAGCGCCTATACGATCAGGCTTGGATTAGAATACAAATTCGCCAGATAGTGACATCCGCACATTTTAGCTGTTTTTTCCTGGGGGCGAAATTCAAAAACCTCAGAATAGACAGTAGGCGAATACATTACAAGCTCCTCGTAGACGGATTTTAAGGGAGTAATCTTTTGTTTATCTTGTTTACACAGCACAAACAGATAAATCCTCTTACTTAACCTCATACTTTATGAAACGAAAAGAACCCATTCTCATGCTGCTTTTTTGTGGACTTACAATTTTGACGAGTGCGCAATCTGAGTCCAAGAAGAGCAAAGTAATTGCTGACAGCAAGGATGCAAAGGCAGAATTCATGAAAGCCGACAAGGACATGAAGGGCTTGTTCGATAAAGCACATGGATATGTCATCTTTCCCAACGTTGGCAAAGGCGGTGTTGGGGTTGGTGGTGCTGCCGGCACCGGAGCCGCATACGAACGTGGCAAGCAGATTGGTATAGCCAAACTCACTCAGGTAAGCGTGGGCTTTCAATTCGGTGGACAAGCCTACAGAGAGGAATAAAGAAGGCGATGGATCGCTTTAAGGAGACAGGATTGAACTATCCGCTCAGGTGTCGGCTGTCGCTGCTGCTTCGGGTGCCTCGTTAAACGCAAAGTATGTTGAAGGTGTGATGGTTTTCACGATGGCAAAAGGTGGACTAATGTATGAAGCTTCAGTCGGAGGCCAGAAATTCAAATTCGAGGCAGACTAATACAGGCCCAGCTTTTTCACATATTCTGAACCAGCAAGAAGAGTAGTCGTTTCTTAGTTTACCTGGTGAATGCCCGGGGTTGAACGATCGCGTTCTTGTCAAATCGATATGAGCGGAGATTACTCTCTGTCTGAAATATCATTTTCACTTATGATGACCCCTCTTCTTCAACACATCCGAATTATGATAGTAGTGAATCATTACTTTTAACAAAAAATAACGCTGGCATGTTAATATTGAGAGAAGCCACGATTGAAGACCTGCATACGCTCAAGTATTGGGATGAACAACCGCATGTCAAAGATTCAGGTCAGGACGACGACTGGAACTGGGAGGTTGAATTATTGAAGAAACACAGTTGGCGCGAATTCCTGATAGCAGAATTAAATGGCACTCCCATCGGATTCGTTCAGATTATCGACCCCGCGCCCGAAGAGACTCATTATTGGGGCGAGATCGCCAACGGCTATCGCGCAATAGACATTTGGATTGGCGATTTAACTAACCTTGGCAAGGGATATGGAAGCGTAATGATGCAGCAGGCATTGGGACGATGCTTTCACAATGAGGAAGTACACACCGTTCTGATCGATCCGCTTTCATCTAATGTTCGGGCTATTAGGTTTTATGAACGACTTGGATTTATTTTTATAGAGGATCGACGATTTGGTGAAGATGATTGCAAAGTATACGCGATTACAAGAACCGCGTGGCAAAAAATTTACCCATTAAATCCACAAACTCGCGAAAACTCAGGATCGCTATGAGGAAACTCAAACTACAAATGCAGGTTACCCTGGACGGCTTTAATTCCACCGGACCAAATGATGAACAACAATGGGTAACGTGGGACCTGGACGGCATCAAACAATACGTCATGGATCTTCTCGACAGTTCAGACACTATCCTCATCGGCCGAAAGCTGGCGGAGGGTTATATCCCGTATTGGCAGGACGTGGTTGGCAAACCCGACGACCCAATGTACGAGTTCGCAACCCGTATTGTTGGTGCAAAGAAAGTTGTGTTTACCAAAACACTCGAGAGATCGATTTTGGATAAGACGGAGCTTGCAACGGGCAACCTTACTGACGAGGTCAATAGGCTGAAAAATCAGGATGGTAAGGATTTAATCGTATATGGCGGCAGTTCATTCGTTTCAGCCCTGGTAAGGCAAGGTCTGATCGATGAATTCCATTTTTTCATTAACCCCATTGCCATCGGGAACGGAATGTCTGCCTTTGCACAATTAGAAAACTGGCAACCGTTGAAACTAGTGAAGTCAACGACCTGTGATAGCGGGCTGATAATCCTTCATTATGCCAAACTTGTTGGTTGATCGATATCTGGTGATTGTGGATTGAAACCGATAGAACCTCGAAAAATGGAACGCATTCCGGTTAGAAGTATCAATGCTGCTCAACAGGACTCCGAGCCTTCGGGAAAATTCAACATTCGAAAAATCGGTACGCTGTTGTCCGGCAATGACATGGTGCAGAAACTTCACCGACACGACTTCTTCTTTTTTCTTGCTCTTGAAAAAGGGAGTTGCGAACACATTGTCGACTTTATCAGGCATCCAGTTGGAAATCATTCTATTTTCTTTTTGCGTCCGGGCCAGGTCCATCAACTCACCCTGAAAAAAGGAAGTACCGGATACCTCATGGAGTTTGACGCGGGCTTCTACTCACCGGCCGAGAAGTCGGCTGCTTATGTATTGCGGAAAGCGAGCGCCAGGAACCATTGCAAGCTTGAGACCAAACAATCCGGAAAGATATTTTCCATCCTTGAAGTCATTTTTCAAGAGCACTCCGGCCGGCAAGAGAGGTTTACGGATGCAATCAAGGCAAACCTGGCAATCCTTTTCATTGAACTTGTACGGCAAAGCCAAAATCCACATGCCACTGTCGATGTGAAAAACAGCTATGCGCAAGAACGACTGGACGATTTTTTAGAGTTATTGCATACACATATTGCTGCGACCAAAGAAGTAGCCGGGTACGCGAAAATGCTGCACCTTTCAAACTATCAGCTTAACGCAATTACAAAGACAGCGGTAGGAAAAACTTGTTCAGAACTCATTAATGAACATATTATTCTTGAATCAAAGAGACAGCTGCTTGCAACATCTAACCAGGTGAACGCAATTGCTCTTCAATTAGGGTATGAAGATGTTTCCTACTTTATTCGGTTCTTCAAGAAACACACAGGTTATACTCCTGAAACATTCAGGCAAAATTTCAGATAAATCCTATTCAATTTTATTTTTGTCCTATCCTGTGCATGGATATAGAACCTACTTTTGCTGTCACAAAATGACTAACACAACTCTTTATGAAAACAAAAGCAAAGTTGATCGCATCGTTAAAAATCTGGGTAATTATTTATCCATCCATTACATTGTTTCTCTATTTTTTCGGAGAGGCACTGTCGGTGCTTCCGTTATATGTGAGGACTTTAGTGCTTACGCTGGCGCTCGTTCCCTGGATCGTGTTTGTAGGCGTACCATTTGTAGACTTGATTGTTCGAACAATCTCATCCGGAAATAACAAGAGTTAATTAACCTGAAAAATCCATCCACACTCGTATGACTGAACTCAATAGATTTGATGTGATAATTGTCGGAGGCAGCTATTCCGGTCTCGCTGCAGCGATGGCGTTAGGCAGGGCGTTACGAAAAGTATTGATCATTGACAGTGGTAAACCCTGCAATGCCCAAACACCTCATTCACATAACTTCCTCACACAGGACGGAAAAACGCCAAAAGAAATTTCTTCGCTTGCAAAACAACAAGTAGAGAGCTACGATACGGTGAAATTTTTCAATGGCATTGCAAAAAAAGGCCTCAAAACTGTTAGTGGGTTTGATATCCAGGTAGAATCTGGTGAAACATTTACAGGCAGGAAAGTGATTTTTGCCACGGGTATTAAGGATGTGATGCCTTCTATTGAAGGAAGCGCTGAGTGCTGGGGCATTTCACTTCTTCACTGTCCATACTGTCACGGGTACGAGGTGCGGAATAAAACGACCGGCATCCTGGCAAATGGGGATAATGGTTTCGAGTTCTCCATACTTATCTCAAACTGGACAAATGATTTGACATTGTACACCAATGGCAAGTCTACATTGACGGAGGAACAATCCACAAAACTTAAAAATCATGGCATCAAGATCGTAGAGAAAGAACTTGCACGATTCGATCATGTATACGGGCAAATTCAAAATATCGTCTTCAAAGACGGCTCAAACACTTCCCTCAATGCGATGTATGCACGTGTCTCCTTTGAGCAGCATTGCAGACTGCCCGAATTATTAGGATGTGAATTAACAGAGGACGGATACATTAAGATCGACGGGTTCCAGAAAACAACTATTGAAGGAATTTTTGCCGTAGGTGATAATACGACACGAATGCGTACGGTCGCAAACGCCGTCGCTATGGGAACTACCGCAGGGACTGTGGTAAACAAAGAGATCTGTCTCGAAGACTTCTAGAGTGATAACAAAAAAGGGGTCCCTTTTTTCGTCAATTCTACTTCCGCCAATAACCGATTGGACCATATAACCCCGAACGCCTGACTTAGGTTGTTCGGTTTTCTGTCGACTGCTGGGAGGTAATTGAATCTTTTGTTAAATTGGTTGAACTGTGAGAACTCATAAATGCGAGCGATGAGGTGGTGGTAGCCATGTGACAGATAAAAAACAAGAAAATGAAGGTAAAGCAAACATTGAGAACACTTTTCGTTCTGTTTCTCTTAGTCTCAAATGTCGGATGTGATCAATTTACTAAGGGGATCGCGCGACAAAAGATTGAATACCATGAGCAAATAAGTTTGATCAAAAACTATCTGACGTTGACCAAAATTGAAAATACGGGTGCCTTCTTAAGCGTGGGAAATAATCTTCCTGAACCATTCAAGACCATACTTCTTACCATTTCACCGTTGCTTATTCTTATAGCCGCCTTTTTCTACGTATTGCGCGTGAAGCATCTGTCCAACCTTAGTATTGCCGGAATCTGTTTTGTCATCGGAGGTGGTATCGGAAATATTTATGACCGGATCCAGTACGGTTCGGTTACTGATTTTCTGCATATCGACCTGATTGTATTTCAAACGGGTGTATTTAATATGGCCGATGTGTCAATCATGACGGGAATGTGTATGATCCTGCTCGACCTTTATCGGCGGGCAGTGTCGTCCGATGAAACAATGCCCTAAAGGAGGTTGCCTAGACGAACTTCCGAACGTAAATGACCCGGTTCTCCTCGATTAATACTCCTCAGCCTGGTCTTCTGAAATCTAATCAAAGTCTTATCAATTGAAATTAGTAGACATCCAACAGTAATGAAAAACCCTCAAAACTTTAAATAACATGAAACAGATAATTCACGCATCCACATTCGCATTGCTGTTTGCAATGATCGCTTGTTCCGCAAATGCACAAGACCCAAGAGAAGCCGAGATCAGGCGCGTGGAACAACTCGAACGCGAAGCCGTAATGAAAGGCGATTCGATATCTCTTTTTGATAAGCTATGGTCCCCGAACATGGTTATTAACACTCCTGCTAACGTCGTGGGAAATGTTCAGGGAACAAAGGCTATGTTCAGGACGGGCGGACTGAACTATCTGTCGTTCGAAAGGAACATTGAGAAGGTTACATTTAATGATAACATTGCCATTGTAATGGGAAGCGAGGTCATCAAACCTCAAGGCACGCAACTGAACGCGGGTAAGACAGTCACGAGAAGATTCACAAACGTCTGGAAGTACGCCAATAATAGCTGGAGCATTATAGCGCGTCAGGCCACGATCATAAAAGTGGAATAATTTGATAACCGCAGAACATGGTATTATGTTAAAACGAACATAATCTGCAATACAACAATGAAAGCGGTTGTATACGAAAGGTATGGCCCACCTGGTGTTCTTCAATTAAAAGAAATTGAAAAACCAAAGCCCAGGGCTAACGAACTCCTTATAAAAGTCTATTCAACGACCGTCACTGCAGGTGACTGGCGCATGCGCAAAGCGGACCCGTTCCTGGTCCGTATTTTTGGTGGTCTTTTCAAACCGACGAAAGTGAAAATACTGGGGTTTGAGCTTGCCGGTATCGTCGAAGAGGTTGGACATGAGGTCAGGTCTTTTAAGAAAGGTGATTCCGTTTTTGCTTCGTGCGGGTTCAAGTTTGGAGCTTATGCGGAATACCGGTGTCTTCCTGAAAACAATTTAATCGCCCTAAAGCCGTCGAACATGACGTATGACGAAGCCGCAGCAGTTCCAATTGGAGGCCTTACGGCAATCAGATTACTGCGAGAGGCAAAACCAAAAAGTGGAGACAACGCTCTCATTTATGGAGCATCAGGAAGCGTCGGTACGTTTGCTATTCAGCTTGCAAAACACTTCGGGGCTAACGTTACCGCTGTATGCAGCACTTCAAATCTCGACCTGGTCCGGTCACTCGGTGCAAATAAGGCAGTCGACTATACAAAGGAAGACTTTACAAAACTGGACGACCGGTTTGATATTATCTTCGACGCCGTTGGAAAAACCTCTAAAACAAAGTGTTCGCGGTTATTGAAGCCAGGCGGAAGATTCATAACCGTGGGCAGCTCGCCGAAAGAAAACCCCGACGACCTCGTAAAGCTTAAGGAAATCATCGAAGCCGGTCATCTGAAATCAGTTATTGACCGGAAATACAAGCTTGAGCAGATCGTCGAAGCACACGCGTTTGTCGAACAGTTCCACAAAAAGGGAAATGTAGTTGTAACCGTGTTTGAGGGTTGAAGGAAATTGGAAAATGTTTTGGTCTAGGTGTAGGGCAGAAGTAATCGCGTATTGTTTACTTTGCTCTGACGTGCTACGCAACGTTGAAATCTGGAGCAAATGAGCAACTACAAACTCGCCTGGTGGAAGGTCCTGACAATAATCTTGCTTTACTACACCGTCATCGGTGGATTTCTCATTCCAGTTCCACGTCTTCACATCCTGAATGAGACGATCCGCATGAATTACTTTCATGTTCCCATGTGGTTTGCAATGATCTCCCTATTTGGCTATTCGGTATGGTCCTCCATCCAGTATCTCAGAACCCATAAACTTGACTTCGACGACCGGGCCGCAGAGTCATTGAAAGTCGCATTCTTTTTTGGTTGCCTGGGGCTTCTAACGGGGATGATCTGGGCAAACGCTACGTGGGGTGCATTCTGGACAAATGATCCAAAGCTCAACAACACCGCTATCGGACTTCTTATCTACTCGGCGTACTTCGTGTTAAGAGGATCACTGGAGGATGAAACACAACGCGGACGATTAAGTGCCGTATACAATATCTTTGCATTTGCTGTATTTATTCCATTGATCTTCATACTGCCCCGGATGAGCGATTCACTACATCCTGGCAGCGGTAACAATCCTACGTTCCGACTATTTGACACCTCCCATAACATGAAACTTGTGGTCTACACGGCTATTATTGGATTTATTGCGTTAGGCTGGTGGATCTATACTTTGTTTCTCAGACTACGCGCTATTAAAAAATTAAGAGATGAAATCTAAGATCACAATCCTTGCACTCGCCCTTTGTTCTTTCCAGTCGCTTGCCCAGGGTAGCGAAGAAGTTGAAATGGCCGATGTATTGCGTCAGGATGGAAAGATATATTCAGTCGTTTTTGGGTTGGTTGTCATTCTCAGCGCCATGATCGTCTTACTTATCAGGGTAGACAGAAAATTATTTCGCATCGAACACGATCTTAAGCGGGAAAAGAAAGCATAACATATTTTTGGGCTCAGGATTTGACAACACCGGCTACGAACTTTTTGTTATGAATGCCGATGGTAGTGGCCTCATTCAACTGACGTCGAGATAACAAATTAGCTGTTGCCGTCAAGAAAGCTAAAAAGAACGAACTTTCAATTGCTTTGCTTAGGCTGATCCGGCTTAGCAAGAAATGATCCTAAACTCTTTCAATCCGATCCATTCCATCAGGGATCTTGTGGGTTTCGGCTTCTCCCAACGATGTCGGAATTTTTTCTCTTGAAACACTCCCCCGTTTTAGGGGATTGGAGAATCATTGATGATCGTAATCATCAATCATTTTCGTTTGCCATTGTATATTTGATATAAAACCATGCCTTATGATAGTGTTACAAATAGAACACAGCGTCTCCTCCTATGATGGTTGGAAGAAAGCATTCGACAGTGATCCCATCGGCAGGAAGAGATCCGGCGTGAAACGCTATCAGGTTTATCAATCCATTGAAGATCCAAAATACGTTGTTATCGATTTGTATTTTGATAATCTGGAAGACAGTATGGGCGCCCTGAAGTCCCTCCAGGAATTATGGTCCAAGGTACAGGGCACCGTTATGGTCAATCCAAAAGCAAGGATGTTGAACGTGATAGAAACCGCTGAGCTCTGAAACCATTTTCCACGGAACAAATCATTTAACACCAATAAATGACTCCCAGAATAGAAAAGTTGGGCGAACTAAAACTAGTTGGCCAGCGAATGACGATGTCTCTATCCGCAAACAAAACGCGGGAGTTATGGCAGAAATTTATGCAACGACGCCAGGACATTCCAAATACAGTTGGCACCACCTTATATTCAATACAGCTATTCGATGATCTCTACTTTAAGACGTTTAACCCTCATTCCACCTTTGAAAAACTTGCCGCTGTAGAAGTGACAAACTTCGATGCCGTTCCGCCGGGCATGGAAGCATTTACGATACCGTCCGGATTGTATGCTGTTTTCTTACACAAGGGCGCGGCTGCAACTGCCCCCACAACCTTTAACTATATCTTTTCGACCTGGTTTCCAGATTCGGAGTATAGCCTTGATAACAGACCGCATTTTGAAGTTTTAGGGGAAAAATACAAAAATGACGACCCCGCCTCGGAGGAAGAAATCTGGATTCCAATAAAGAAAGATAGCGATCAGATTTAGTAATTTGGGCTGCCTCATGAAGCAAGCAGGCACCAATGAACCGACTCCACAAGATCGAAAATACAACGCCCGAGGATTTGAAGTTTGTATATGAGCTGTTCGACCAGTCTATAGTCTATCAGACAGCAAAGGGATATCCGGTTTGGAAGAACTATGATAAGAATGCATTGATCAACGACGTTGAAAATAAGCATCAATATAAAATCACAATTGATGATCTCATTGCAATGGTGTTTAGTGTATGCTACTCCGACAAGATCCTTTGGCGTGAGATGGAAAGAGGTGATTCAATCTATCTGCACCGTATTGTGGTCAATCCCAAATTTAAGGGCCAGCGGCTTTTTGGAATAATTCTCGACTGGGCTATCCGTTACGCAAAAAATAAGGGACTCAAATTTATTCGCATGGATACCTGGGCGGACGATGCTGATATCATCGAATACTATAAGGGCTTTGGGTTCTATTT
>DASVBA010000338.1:0-3532 GCA_036376095.1 Chryseolinea sp. | reverse complement strand
GAGAAATATAACGATCAGTTCAATAAGGGAAACGTTACGGTATTACCAGTTGGAAAGAAATCGCTTGAATACTTTTCTAAGCGCAAGTTCGATGTCGCCAATCAATATGCGGGAGTACTAGGACACCTTTCATTCACTGACGTCGCAGCTGCGGCAGACTACATTATGACGGGTTTCCGTACAGGGAAATACGATAAAGTAGAGATAGTCTATAATGAGTTTAAGAACGTTGCCACGCAAATCCTTCGAACGGAACAATTCTTACCTGTTGTCTTTGAAAAAACCGGGAAGACAACTCCTTCGAATCCTGTAGACTACATTTACCAGCCAGGACAGGACGAAATAATTTCCCGGCTTATTCCAAGTTCACTTAAGGTAAAGCTTTACAAAGCCATTCTGGATTCTAATGCGGCGGAACACGGCGCCAGGATGACTGCAATGGACAAAGCAACCGAGAATGCAGGAGAGCTTCTGAAAGAGCTCCGTCTCACCTACAACCGCACAAGGCAGGCGGCAATCACCAAAGAAATACTGGAAATTGTCGGCGGAGCAGAGGCACTGAAGTCGGCGTAATTCTGAAAAGCATAAATTTGAAGTTTCCTGACAACCTCGGGAAACTTTTTTTATGTCTTCGCCAATGCGGATATATCGTCTGATGAATCTGTTAAGTCTCGACGTTGTCGCAGGTGCTGTTGTGTGTGCGTTATTCTTTGCACGCGTGTTCGAAGTCAGTATCAGGCCATTTGGACTGATCGCGCTAGCCCTTACGGTTTGGATAATTTATACGGCCGATCACCTTCGAGATGCAAAGAAGCTAACCGGTCAGGCATCAACTGAACGTCATCGGTTTCACCAGGTCCACTATCGTAAACTGATTATTCTCACCACGATCGCATTGTGCCTTGACGTGATAGCAATCCTGTTTATTAAGCAACAAGTATTGGAGTGGGGAGTTGCACTTTCGTTGGTCGTTTTCGCATACCTGCTTGTTCAGGGCTCTTTGAAGTTTCTTAAAGAACTCTTCATCGCGATTTTGTACACCTGCGGGATCTTATTGCTTTCACTCCCCGTCTCAAACCTGAAATTTGACCCGCCATATTATCTGCTGGTTATTCAGTTCTTCATTGCCGCGCTTGCGAATCTTCTCATGTTCTCGTGGTTTGATCGCGAATTCGATCGACAAGACAAACGACATTCATTTGTAACAAAGACAGGTGAGGTGACAACAAGACGCGTCGTTTGGTTTTTATTGCTGTTACTGTTAGCCCTTACATTGATCCAATCGTTAACTGCTACGTTATTGATTCCTTCATTAATAGTTGGATGCATGGGTCTGATGTTGCTGATGATCTTTGTTTACAGGGAATCACTTGCGAATAGGGATTACTATAGGCTTCTGGGGGATGCAGTTTTTTTGGTGCCTGTGATATATCTGCTATTAAAATGAAAGAGATGGCGGGTGGATTTGACAGGATTGCACCGTTTTACGACTCACTCGCTCGATTTGTTTTCGGCGACAGTATCAAACGCTGTCAACTGGAATACTTGAACAAAATTCCCCCCGGCGCGAAGGTATTGATTCTGGGCGGAGGAACAGGATGGATACTCGTGGAGATGATGAAAGCAAATCCAACCTGCACAGTGTGGTACGTGGAGGCATCTATAAAAATGGTTGAGATAGCCAAGAAACGGTTAATAGGTCTGTCGCATTCTGACGTGTTCTTTATCAACGGTACCGAAAAGGATCTTCAACAGTACAATGACATCTGCTTCGATGCGGTGATAACAAACTTTTATTTTGATCTTTTCACCCCTGGCTCTTTGAATGATGTATTGGTGTGCATAAAGAAATACATTTATCCAGGTAGCATCCTCTTGGTCTGTGACTTTGTTGATCGCGCGTGGTGGCAGCGGTTTTTACTTTTTTTGATGTACCGTTTCTTTAGATGGACCTGTGGTATAGAGGCGAAGAACTTGCCCGATTGGCAACTCCAGCTTGCCAAGGCAGGGTTTGTTGAGCGCAGCACCACCTGGTACTATCGTGGTTTCATAAAGAGCGCTCTGCACGTTTTGTGACTTACGGAGTCACCAGGATATCCTTTCCCAGTTGTTGAACCAGTTCGGCCTTTTCTTCCATGAGCCTAATGATCTTTCTTAGGTAGTCGATTTCTTTTCTGGATAACTCCAGTTGTTTTTGGAAGTCATCCGTTTCTGTTCTAAGCGCACGGATCTTTTCGTCGACCTCGGCCGGTTGCGCGACATAATATTGAAAAAAATTGTGACGGAGCACTTGAGAGATCTTAAGCAGCAGGCCCGTATCGACGTGTCTTTTCTTGAAGATTCGATAAACATTTTGGCGCACCGTCCCAAGTTCGTCGGCGAAGTCCGTGAGCTTCATATTGCGCTCATCGAAGACTTCCTTGATTTTCTGACCTATCTCTACGGTTTCCATACGGACGTTTACGTAAAATAATAGTTTACGTTTTGGTTCTTATCGATTCCTAATGTAACTTAATTTTTGACAGTTTCGGCCCGAAATGGCAAATTTTCGTAATACGGACCATAAAGAGCCTCCAAATGACAGAACGCATGAGAGCATGGTAAAACCCTTTTTTAAGGATGAGTACGCGACGATAGAGCTCGACGAAACCATACCCTGCGTCAAACTAACGTTAAACGGCATTCCGCGTTACAGTGAACACTATCAATTTGTTCAAACTAAACGCCTGGAGCTTATGCGTGAGCAAATAAGGAATTATCCCAAGTTGCATATGCTCACAGATAGCCGGACAGCAGGTCCGGTGTTGGATGAAGATGTCGAGCACTTCAAGACCAAGGTTATGCCCGAGATGGAAAAAGCCGGAGTTCGTTACCTGGCAATCGTTATGCCCAAGAGTAAGTTTACACAACTCACCATAAAGGAAATGACGCAGCATACACCGGTGATGAAGGTGCAGTACTTCGAGTCAATGCGAGAGGCCAGGTATTGGCTTAGAAAGATGACCGTTCGTTGATCGTTCAGTTTTTTGTCTGGCTCGTCGATGTGGTGACCTCATCTCTATATATATAATCTCTGGAATTTGCATACTAATAATCCCTCAAAATCAAAGTTGTATGTTACAACTAGCAACGGTTATGGGGCACAAAACACATTTCGCTGCTTGTTTTATTACCCTGATAAATTAACTTTCGGAATTTAGAGAACAACCATTCGTAAAGGCCTGTTGGAGTTTGAGGTTATTATTGCTTTTTAACTAGAATATGCAGGATCTTATCAAGCATTTACCAGCAGTCATTTATGAATATTCCATCCATCCCGACGGGAGAAGAAGTTTCGACTTCATAAGTGACGCCTGCTATTCAATCCTGGGGTTGACTTCGTCAGATATAATGCGCGATGCTCAGCTGATGGATAGCATTGTTCATCAGGAGGATGTGAATGACCTCATGAAAACATCGGCTCATGCAGAACAAGCGGGGGCCGAGTGGAACTGGCAGGGCAGGATGATCGTAAGAGGTAAAGTAAAATGGG
>DASVBA010000337.1:0-5635 GCA_036376095.1 Chryseolinea sp. | reverse complement strand
CAACGTGAATGGCATTTTGATTAACGTTCTTTATGCTAACCTCCATTCCCGGAAGGATTTTTTTCTTTTTGCCTTTCCGGTATTCGCACCTGACGTAAACCAAAGGATCTGTTTCATCACCTTTGAATTCGCGATAGAAGCCATTGGGACCATAGACACCCAGATGATAGATGGATCCATCGAATTGGTCCAGGTTCCAATGATCAATAATTTCGTCGCCAGGAGCAACAGCATACGACCTATTATGGCCTTCCTCCATTGCATCATTTTGCATTTTGAATTTGCCGGGTGCATAGACATTAAATGGCGAACCCGCTGCTCTGATTCCAAATGATTCACGGCTCGCGGCTAATGTTAGCTGAAATCTTTTCTTATCGGTGGTCAGACCTCCGTGTGCATGTAGCTCATACGGCAGTGCACTGGATTTACGAATGCCTTTCTCCTGCCTTGGCATGAGCGGCGACGACCCAGACCTCTCATTGATCTCGCGTATCTCATTGTTTGTTAATGGGCGATAGCCGGAAGGCTCCTGCTTGAACTTGGCTTTGTGAACTTCTTCGAAGTAATCATTTCTGGAAAGGAACACAGGCAGTTCTATTTTCTCACCCAGATAGGGACGGAATGCAGAAGTAAGGTCACCACAGACAACCCGGCGCCATGCGCTGATATTTGGTTCCTCGATCTGCTTACCCGTTTTCTGGCTTAAGAATTTTTCAAGAAATTGAAGCACCGAAGTATGGTCGAACACCTGTGAACAAACAACGCCACCGCGGTTCCAGGGTGATGCGATAACAAGAGGAACACGATAGCCTAGTCCAATAGAACTTTCCCTCGACGATTCACGAGGCTTTTTCTTCATGTCCTGCTCGAGCGTAACGAACTCTACCGACGCGTCAATGCTTTTGGACAAAAGTCCTGTTAAGGGCTTATTAGGATTCGGAACAGTAAATGGGGGAATGTGATCGAAGTAACCATCATTCTCATCGTACGCAAGAATGAAGATTGTTTTCTTCCATACCTCCGGGTTTTTGGTAAGGATGTCGAGAACTTCTGAAATGTACCACGCCCCGTACCAGGGCGCTCCCGGATGATCTGAAAAATTTTCAGGGGCAACCAGCCACGATACAGTAGGGAGTTTTCCCTCCTTCACGTCTTCGCGAAACTGAAAAAGGACATCGCCGGCCGGAATATTCAGCTCTCGTTCTGTGGCGCCATCGTTATACTTTAGTGTAGTAAGCTTGTGATAGTTTGGATCTTTTTTGTTTGTCGTAAATGCCTTGGCGTGAATGCTTTTTTCAAAGGCAGATAGTTTATCAAAGTTCTCCCGCGTGTATTTCTTTTGGTCTTGTTGCGCCACCTCCAATTCTTTTTTTGCAGACGATAGCTTCTTCTGGATTTGGTCCGTCGCATGAGGTGGATTAGACGGTGAAGAAAGACTCTGTTCCAGCTTTGCAATTTCATCGGAGAGTGTCGCGATCGTTTTAGGAAGCGAGTCGATATAAGCCTCCAGAAATTTGACGTTGTATTGTGCAAACCATTCTATTGGATTGTCAGTGAAGTTTGCCAGCCATGCGTCTTCTTCTCCTTCGAAGCCTACGCCAACACTGAGCTCGTTTTGGTAGATCTTCCATGAAATGTTGTGTTCTTCCAACCGTTCGGGGAAGGTTTTCCAGTGCGCCTGTTTTTCGTCATCATAGTCGACATTTTCGTTTCTCACATTTGCGTAAGAGTCCTTGTTTTGCTTTTCACGGATGGTTCCCGTCCATAAATAAAGTCTGTTGGGTGTTGTGCCTGTTAATGAGCTGCAGAAATTCTGGTCGCATATTGTGAATGCGTCTGCAAGGGCATAATAGAATGGAAGATCTTCACGGTTGTAATATCCCAGCGTAAGAGGCATTTTTTGATAAGCTTTGTTGCCCGACTTTTTAGCTTCAAGCCATTTGTCGCATTTTCCGTCATTGCGGGCATCCACCTGATCTGTCCAGGAATGTGGAAGGGACCCCATCCATGTAGATTTGGTGTCTTTTATGTTAAGACGAAACGGCAAATATGTCTCTCCGCTGGCATTGGATTGTAGCCACACGAGGTTCTTATTAGGAAGCTGAATGGCGCGTGGATCGTTAAAGCCGCGAACACCCTGGAGCGTTCCATAACAATGATCGAACGAACGGTTTTCCTGCATCAGTATCACAACGTGTTCGGCGTCAAGGTAAGTACTTCCAACGGGTGGGTTGATGGCCATAGCCCTCTGTATTGAAGGCGGCAATGTTCCTGCGAAACCAAGGCCAGCCGAAAGTAGTGTTGCTTTTTTGAGAAATTCCCTACGGGTATCCATTCTTGTTGGTATAAAGTCGAAAGCGCAAAAATAACATCAGTAACGGAACTGGCACCGTATGTTAGAAAAATTAAGAATTACTTAACGACAGTTACGTGGCTCAGACTGTATTCCCGTTCTTTTTCTTCTTTCTGAACTTCTTGAATGGATCATAACTGATGGTATTCTTTCCCGTCTTATCCGGTTTTACCCGGAGAAAGACACTTGCGCCGACCTTGCTATCCACGCCCACGTTCTCTGGCGGGATATCCTGGTCTCTTTTCTTCAAGTTACTAAGAGGGATTTGAATACTCAGATCGGAACTATCCTTCAAGTCATAACGCCCTTCGATGAACATGGTGATCACAGTAGATTCTACCTCCATGCGGCTGACATGCATTTGCGTGCCCGACATGTTGATGTTTGATGTAATTTCACCAAACTGCACATCTGAAAAGTCGCGGCCCTTCAAAAGAAAGTTACTGAGACGTTGCATTGGCTCAAAGTCCTTTAGCCTGCCATCGGTTATTGTAAATTGAGCAACACCATTAAGATCTTTGGTTAGAAAGTTCAACTTGTCGTCAATTTCAGCGCTTAAGTTCAAGTCGAGATTTAATTTTCCTTCGACGTGATGATGCTGAAAGGTTTTTTGATTGAAGTTATTGAATGCATAAAAGAATTCCTTTAAATCGACATCTTTCATCCTTGTACGGAGATTGATAGGGTTGATGGTCTTTTGAAGATCTGTCACCTTGAGATTAAGACTCACCTTTCCCTGTGCGAAATCCATGCTCGCATTTTTTACTGTGAACTGGTTGTTAGCCAGCAGGAGGTTTCCCTTTAGCTGGGTAGCCCGGAAATTCTTGTTCACGAACTCGTTCACCTTAAAGTCGAGGTCGAATTCCAGGCCCTCATTAAGTTTTTCCACCAAATCGGAAACCCTTTGTTTTGAGGCGGCTTTCGCAGACTTAGACAACCTGATTTTTCGTTGTTGAGAGAACCCCGACATGTCAATTCGCGGAGAGGTGATATTCAATGTTACTTTACAGGACTGTTCGGGACTGGTAAAAAATGGAATGAAATCCGTCATCAGACCATTTACGGCAACGGCATTCTTGTTTGCGATAAGTTTGAGGTCCTGTATTTCAAACCGTTTCTGGGTAAAGCGGAACGTGGCGTTCAGTTTATCGATCTTAATATTTCTTGCTATATAATTTACTTTCCCGTTCGTTATAGTGGCTTTGCCCAATAATGTTCCTTCGTACCTGGTCCGCGAGTCATCGAGATATTCTTTCAATTTACCACTGTAAGTGAAACTCGAAACAAAACTTCCCCCGATCATCTTGAGCTTGGTTGTATCGAGATGGGCATTAACGTCTTTGAGGTCTACGTTGAATACGGCTTTCAATTGTAGTGCGGGATCCCGGAGGTCGGTAAGCGTTACTTCTGCCTCAACCGGAAGATTATTAACGATGCCTTTAAGGGACGCGAAATGAACCTGCGAATTCTGAGCGTCATTTGGCAGGGTAGGGTCTACATGGTTGATGAATGATCCACGCATCGTCATGTCGTCCATATTCAATATTGGTGTAGTGACCTTGCTGTTTGCGAATGCAAATGTTAGATCAACAGCTGGCTTCACGCCCGGTTGCAAAACCCCCTTCAGTGTCACGTCGACCTTCAGGGGTTTTTCAACGTCATACTTTTCGAGCTTTTTTACCAGTGAATCATTCAGAATGGTCAACGCTTCTTTATAGTCAAGCTTATCTGAGCTGATATCCAGTTGATAATCACCGGGTTGTTCCAGCATAAAGAGGCCGGACAGCCGTACCAATGATTTGTCAAACTTGAGGATCGACGGCCGGACGAGGATATGCTTTTGCGGTGGATCTAATTCCAGATTAAGGTTAGCGATTACGCTTTTGTTTTTAAGAAAGCTGCCTTTGGCAGCGTTCAGCATCAACGTCTCAAAGGTCATTCGGCCGGATATGTTAATCACCGTTGATGAGTCTTTTGCCTTTAGCGAATTACTGGTTCTTTCGAAATTGACGGAAAAGGTTTTTTTCTTCAAGGAATCGACATAGGTGATCTTGACGTCGATGAGATTCAGTTGATCCAGGTCAGGGAGGTCTAGCTTTTCAATCGTAGGATTTGATGGGACACGTTTCTTTTTGAAGACCCGCAGGTTAGTATATCCATCGTAAGTCCTGAAGGCAAAAAACTCCCCGTTTTCAATATAAACCGATTTGATGCTTATCTCTTTCCGGAGTATCTTGAACAGATCCACATTCATGTCTATGAATTCGGCGCGTAAGAAGGGTTGTTTGTACTTTTCATACTGAGGACCATGAACGTAAACATTCTCAAGAACGATCGAAACATTTGGAAAATGATGAAGTATGGTGATGTGTATGTCGCCGATGTTGACATCGCCGTTAACTCGCTCTTTGAGGTTGCTGTTAATGGAGGCGAGGATCTCTTTCTTATAGCTATAAAGAAGTATTGCCCCTATAAGCAGGACCCCTGACAGGCAGATGAGAAAATACGCCAACCATTTCATCACGTTTTTCATGCAATCCAAGTGTGGTGCCTCCGTTAACACCCGGTTTGTTTGAAAATAGTTCTAAAATTTCAAACTTTCATGCTTTCACCGAGGGAAATGAATTATCTACCTGCCATTTGTTTGGTTTTGATACTCACGTGTTGTCAGAATGACCAGGGCGTTGTTCAGGAAAATAAAACCATCAAAAGTAATCACTCATTAGCTGAGGAACTCAAGGTATTCCATGACATAAGTTCACTTCCCTCTTTTTTTGACAGCACGTTTACATCTCAGGTCTCTTCCTATGACACAACCTGGAACAATGATGATGGGTTCAGCGGGCGGTATTCTTTTGTTCAAAGAAATGAGGACAGCACGCTTGTGATCTTTGATGTGAAGGGGAGTGGAGTGATCACCAGAATATGGACGCCGACCCCAACCGAGGATACTCTCGACTTTTACATTGACAACGACAACCACCCTGCTTTGTCCATTAAATACAGCGATCTTTTTTCAGGCAAACACTATCCGTTTGTTGCCCCGTTGTGTGGTAATCAGTTGGGTGGATTTTATTGTTATTTACCAATCCCGTTCGCCGAAAGCTGCAGGATAGTTTCACGGGGGAAGAAGCTGCAGTTTCACCAGCTCCAATATCGCCTTTATTCAGATAAGGCAACGGTAAAGAGCTTTAATCCTGCATTGAATGATGAGGAAAAAGAAGCAATGGAACGGATAAGCGCATTGTGGAGTAAGAAGGACAGGGTGCCCGGTGATTTCTA
>DASVBA010000333.1:0-8636 GCA_036376095.1 Chryseolinea sp. | reverse complement strand
AATATCATCCGGCTCCTCATAATAAGCGAAGTTGAAGGTCGGATCGAACGTAAAATACCGGAATCCCACACGCTGTGTAAAGCCTTTGAAAATTTCCCTGCCGAAGACCACCCGCCCTTCGTTCATATAATAACCGCGACGGAAAACGCCGAAGCGTTGTGATGCAAGTAATAGCAAATTGTCGCCGGCTGTTTCTTCGTCGATACCTACCCTGCCAAGATCAGAGCGTGCTCTGACGGTTAACGTCGTCCAGGGGTGCCGTGATATTATTCGCTGAACGTAACCTATATATTTTATTCTTTCATCATTGAATCCATATCCCAGTTGAGCTCCAAGGATCCATTTGTCACTAAACTTATAGTTCGTTCGAAATCCCGGTTGAATACGCAATCCCTCGATCGAATTAACCGCAAAAATAGAAACGTAAGGTCCTAAATCTATTTTGCCGAGCTTGTAGTATCCATTTACGGCAATCTTGATTATGTCGGTATATGTACGCACCACCGGTATGTTCTGAAGAGTGTCTATCATTTTATATACGTTCTTCTCCGAGTCCGTCAATGGTTCGTGACGTAATGAATCCCAGTATTTTTCCTCCTCATTCTGACGAGCATCTTCGGCCATAATGATCGGAGTCTTGTAGAATGATGGCTCGTACGGCTTATTGATGACAAAGTTCTTATTTGACGTATAGAACTTTGCAAGCATACCGGCGCTATAGTTGGTGAGCTCGCCGATGTCAACCAATACGCGATTTTTTACAGGCAGCCATGCCCCTCCTTCCAAAGGTTCAAGCTCCTGTTGTATTTTGATCTTCTCAACAAAGTTTATGTTGGCGGATTTCCCCATTGTCACGTCGATTTGTTTCAACGCGTATCCTTCTTTTGTTATCCACATACTCCCGCTAAACGCCAGATCCTGCGGGCTCTTGGGGAAAAAATCCAGCCGGTAGCAGTAATGATCGCCGACGTAAAGGCTATCCATTAAGTCATATTCGTAATAGAGGCGCCACCCATCGGCTATGGGCGAAACGAATTCCTTACCAACTATATTCAACCAGTTTTGATAGAAATTGTATTCCTGAAATGAGGATCCGACAAGTTGCGTGACCATCGCTCCGTCTTCAACACCAACACCGTTGACTTTTGATCTCAGAATATTCTCATAACGAAGACTTGGATTGTCACGGTAATAAATCTTGGAAACACTTTCGGTAATGAGCATTGGCAGGATGGGTTTGCCATCTTCACCCGCAATGCGCTCAATGCTATCGAGCACCTGAGTGATCTTCTGGACCACCTTACGTTGTCTGAACTTGTCGGTGATGTGATTTACATCGATTTCGATCTTGGTATAGGTGTCGTATTCGTAGGCGGATAGCTTGCGCTTATCGTTTTCGTTCTTGTTCCTTACAACGTTTCGCAAGATCTCAAACGCAGGATTTTCACCTGCCACAAAAACGACTTCCTGGAGACTCGTAATGTCTTCCTCGAGCTGAAAATTTACTACCTGACTTATGCCCTTGGTTATTGCCTTCTTTTTCGGCTTATATCCAATGTATGATACTAATAGAGTGTCCGACGGATTAACTGTTCTTATTTCATAACGGCCATCAAAGTCTGTAGTTACTCCGATGGTAGTCCCCGCAAAAATTACGTTCACGTAAGGGATGGGATCACCACTGTCAACGTCAGTAATCTTACCTGTGATGACGGTCTCTTGCGCCAAAGCGAATACAGGAAACAAACAAATCAGCAAACAACGCATACTGGCCGCAATTGATCTGTTTTTCAGGTTGTTGCCCACAAATTTAATTTATCACAAAATTACTGATTTAACCAAAGTATCCCATCCAGGGTTTCAGCGGTCTGTCGAAACTTGTATATTCTCTTTTTCACCTAAGAAACGAGGTGAAGTTTTTAGTACGTACAGATCCAATACTGCCTTTGTTCTTGCAAAGTATTCCCGCAATCGTATTCTGAATGAGTATTCGCTGTCTTCATCTGTTACCATAGCCACGGCTTCAACATCATAATAACGGCTTATAAAGAGAGCGCGATAGCTGTGAAATGGTTGCGTGATGATAATGATTCTGTTTTGTCCAAAAATTTCTTTACACCTGACGATAGAGTCCAGCGTCCGAAGACCGGCATAGTCAAGAGTGATCGCTGTGGTTGGTACACCTAATTTTATAAGAGCCTTGTGCATTTCAATTGGTTCGTTGTAATACTTCGACCTGTTGTCTCCACTTAGTATTAAATGATCAACCTTACCCATTTTGTAAAGTTGGGCCGCTGTTTCGATCCGGTGCCGAAAATATGAATTAACATGTCCGCTCACTGTTTTGTTACTGGTCCCGAGAACTAAAGCGACACGGTGGTCAGGTAACTTAGTGAGGTCTGAAAACACGTTATGAGAAGTGCTGTTTACAATCCAAAGATTGGAAGCAACAATAAGCAGTATAAAAATAAGGAACGCAGTAAAAACAGTGCTCTTCAACCAGCGCATCACTCTTTTGAACTTGACTCGATCAACAAAGTTACTGAATTGTGCGCAGAAACTCCCTTTCGATCAGGTCAGACTTACGAACTATTTTTCTATACCAATTGAGTCGAATGAGATCCTTTTCAGTCGAACTCAGTCCAGAAGAAACGTTTTCGTTACGAAGCTTATTAACCAATGAATCAAGACAAATAGCCACGCTCACCGAAATATTTAGACTCTCGGTAAAGCCGTACATCGGTATTTTCACCTTTGCGTCACAGTTGGCTATTGCTTCTTTCGATGCACCACGCAACTCATTTCCGAAAAGGAGAGCAATGCTACTATCCTTGACATCCACGTCGTGTATTGAGATCCCGTCTTCGTCAGGATCTGCAACCAATATCTTATATCCATCACGACGCAACCTTTCAAAGCAGGCAATGGTATTGTGTTCTTTTTTCGCGCGATACCGTTTTATATCTATCCACTTGTTAGCCCCCCTCAATACTTTGGGGTTGATGCTATACTTGGTTATGTTTTCTACCATGTGAATTTCCTGTAAGCCCATACACTCACAGGTCCTGACTACAGCACTCGCATTTTGCGATTGAAAAATATCTTCCAGGATGATTGTTAAGTATCGCGTTCTTTGATTAAGAACTCTTTCGATCGTTTCCTTTCTGTGGTCAGATACGAATCTTGATAAGTGCTGAAAAACCAATTCTTCGGTATGCGTCAGCATATGTTGTTTTTAAAAGGAGTTTTTACGGATCCACTCTTCGATAAGCGCAAGACCCTCCTTGTGGACTTGTTCCCTTCCGATCTCTGGCATTGCAATAGCCGGATCGTTGGTCTTCATTCGAAATACAAGAATCGATTTTTGTGGCTGGCCTGGAACGATGTCGAATTGAAGGTTGCCTGCTCCCCTACCCGCAGCAACCGGTGCTTTGTTAACGCCAAGATGAGTTGCATCGTTCTCAGTAATATCTAAAAAAAGCCCGGAAGTATTAGCCGGTCCCTGGCGGGAATGACAATGGCCGCAGTTCACGTCAAGATAGGCGCGCGCTCTGTTGTTTAGATCGCCCTCAGCATCATCCCACACAGCCAGTCTGGGCGCTTTGGAAGTCTCAATAACTCCATCTAACAACCTGGCATTCTTCCAGTGCTCTAGTTGATTATAGCTCCCATCCGCGTACCTGAAAACTCCATTAAGCTGACGGGCCGAAGGGCCGAGTGGAACCATTTCCTGATTCCTGATATGACAACCTTTGCATTGATTTTTGTTCGGTATTGCATAGGCTGTCGTTACCTTTCTTCCCGACTTGTCGTGGTAAGTTATAATCTTTGTTTCACCCGCCGGGTCATACACGGCATCTGTTTGCTCCTCGTTCCAACTATACGGCCAGGCTTCCCAGCCAGACGCAAGACGAACCAACAAGCGGGTTTCGATAATCTTTCTTGATCCATCGGGTCGCCTGAAGTCGCCGGGAAAGTAAAAATTCTTGATAAAAACTGTTCCTACCGGGAAGTCAAACACAACCGAATCATTATACACGGCCCGCTGTCCAGGAGGAAGCCTTACGAATCTGAGCTTTTCGGCGTAGTTGCTGAACAGAGGCGAATTCAACGTATATGGCATTACGCCTTCGGCCGGATCGAGTTTCTTAATATCTCCTACAAAGAATCCAAATTCAGATAATTTTTCCTTCCGTGTCGGTTCCTGTCCATCACGAAAAGAAGATAGAATGCTAAAACTAAGTCCCGCCACAATGATCCATGCCCACTTCATACTGTTCATTTCATACTTATTACAACTGGCGCGATAGGCGGCTGCTCGCACTCATAGGGCTTCATGTCACGGGACTTATTCTTGAATTTATTTCCCGCATCGATGTTGGCGAATGATGCATTCTGATTATTCTTAATGCAGATATTTCGATCCTTCGTCGAAGAGTCTACTATTCCGTCATACAAAATATGGGGAACATCCTTTCCAAATCTCAACTTGTACTTATACATCTTGCCAAGACGGCCCTTGCTCGTAGCTTTCACCTTAGGACGCTCATAAAAGTTATCATGAATGTAAATGTTGGCTGGAAACGGCTTGTAGGATTTGTCATTTATTGGATTCTCAGTTATGTAATAGCTCACTATGGCAGTACCTGCTGAGATGTTATTAACTATCCGGTTATCAAACACTTCCACATTGCGAGTAGCAAGGATCATGACCCCTGTTCCCTGAGGCACCTTTCCAACGGTGTTTCCTTTTGGTGCAAAATTGACGTGGTTATTGTCAATGATCTGGTTCTTGAAAACACGCACGTAACCACCTTCCTTCTGGATAAGGTCCGGCAAGTCAAAAACAAGAATTCCTCCTGTGTTGTTAAAGGCTTCATTTTCGTACACATCGGCGTACCACGAATTTTCTATTTCAATTCCTGCGACGTTTTGATGTGCTTTCGAATTGCGAACAATTATGTATTTAGACTGACCTACATAGATTCCCGCATCGCTCGCACCTACCGCGGTACAGTTATCGATCAAAACATTTGTGCATTGCACAGGATATAGTCCATAACCTCCATTAGAAGAGGAACCGCCGTTCGTCCACTCCGCTTTTACGTTCTTGAACGTGATCCCTTCAACCAGTTGCGCTTTTATACCATCACCTTTCGTATCCTGGACGGTCAGATCCTGCAACGTGATGTTGGATGCATTAGTTATCTTGATTCCCTCCGCGCCCGACAATTGTCCTTTGAAATTCAAAATTGTTTTGTCAGATCCAGCGCCTTTAATCGTTACGTGCTTTTTTCCATCCAACGACAAGCTCGCATCGAACTGGAAGCGGCCTTCCCCTATTTCGATGGTCGCGCCATCTTCTGCTTCAATAAGTTGGGTTTGAATCTTCTTCTGGACATCCTTTTGTGCAAAGGAAGCGTTAACGGAGACTGCGAAAAGAAATACAAAGATGGCGGCTGGTTTCATAAGCTCGACGTTGCAGGTGATTAAGTCATTCAAATCAACCCATTAATGCTCCGGCTATGGTTCCGGACAGCATTGTGGCAAGTGACGCGGCGATCAACGCTTTCAACCCCAATCGCGATAAGTCACTCTGACGGTTGGGAGCCATACCCCCTATTCCGCCAATCTGGATAGCGATCGAACTAAAATTAGCAAATCCGCAGATAGCATATGCTGAAATAATAATCGATTTTTCGCTAAGCAGTCCCGCTGTTTTCATGTCTGCCAGACTGAGATAAGCGACGAATTCATTTATTACCATCTTTTGACCCAACAAACTTCCAACCTGCAAGGCTTCAGACCAACTAACGCCCATGGCAAACGCAAACACGCGGAACACCTGTCCAAAAATATACTGTAGAGAAAACCCATTGAACGCACCGTTTGTCGACTGTACAACCCAGGCATTGAGGCCGGTCCAATTACCAATGCCATCCACCAGGATCCAGTTCATTGCGTAGATAATCGCAATGAACGCCAGCAACATTCCGCCAATATTCAAAGCAAGCTTCAGTCCGTCTGCCGCGCCGGTAGCAAGGGCATCGATCACATTAACGCCAATAGATTCTTTGCTGACTTTCAGGGAGCGGTCAATTTTTTCAGGTTCTGTTTCGGGTAGAAAGATCTTAGCCATAACGATAGCGCCGGGCGCATTCATTATAGACGCACATAATAAATAGGTGGCGAACTTGACCAGTTGTATTGGATCCGTTCCACCCAAAAAAGTGATGTACGCACCCATAACACTTCCCGCAATTGTCGCCATTCCGCCGGTCATCAGGCAAAGAAGTTCGGATTGGGTCATCCGTGAAATGAAGGGTCGCACCAAAAGAGGGGCTTCTGTTTGGCCGAGAAAAACGTTACCAGCCGCGGAAAGGCTTTCGGCACCGGAAAGCCTCATGCTTTTTGCCATGATCCATGCAAAAACAAATACTATTTTCTGTAAAATCCCGAGATAGTATAGGCCAGTAGTTACAGCCGAAAAGAATATTACTGTCGGAAGCGCCTGGAAGGCAAAAATGAATCCCAGATTGTGTTTAGCGTTACTGCTGACCGTACTGTTTTTTGCAAGGTCGCCGAAAAGGAATTCTGCGCCGTTGGCAGCGAAGCTTAGAAACTTCACAAATCCTGCGCCTACGACTTCAAATGCATTCCTCACCACAGGCACCTTCGAAATGACTAACGCAATGATGATCTGCAGAATAAGGCCCGTCGCAACTAGTTTCCAGTCAATTTTTCTTCGGTAGCTCGATAACAGATAGGCAATTGTTATTAGGACTGCAATGCCGATGAGTCCGCGTAGGTAGTCCATTCAATCCAGGTTTCAGGCTTAAAGCAAAAAGCAGAAAGCGGTAACGTCACCTTCTGCTTCGTTTGTAAATTAGTTCCTTTTACTTAACTCATCGCGGATTTTTGCCGCTCGCTCGTAATCTTCCTTATCGATCGCGTCTTTCAGTAGTTCGTTCAGTTTGTCGAGCGAATAGTTTTTGAAATCATCCTTTCGCGTCGATTCTTTTTTCACTTTTGCTTTTGTCTCCGCCTTTGGCTCAGGCTTGTCTTCTTCCGCTTCATCGGTTAGGACAATTCCTGCCTCGGCGAGAATGTTTTCATAGGTGTAGATAGGCGAATCAAACCTCAGGCCTATCGCGATAGCATCTGAAGGCCTCGCGTCGATCTCACTTTTTTTCAATCCATCAGAGCAGACGATCTTTGCAAAGAACACACCTTCTTTTAAATCAGAAATAATAATTTCCTCAACCGTAAAATGAAAATTGTTTGCGAACGCCTTAAACAGGTCGTGGGTCATTGGCCTGTTGGGAATGATCTTTTCGATCTCGATCGCGATGGCTTGCGCCTCGAACATTCCGATGATGATGGGCAACCTGCGGTTACCTTCGGTTTCGCCCAGCACCAGAGCAAAAGAACCTGTCTGTGATTGACTTGATGAAAGTCCTAGTATTTCTAATTTAATTTTCTTCACTACTTCGCAGCTTTGATCGCCTCAGTCAATTTAGGAATTATTTCGAAAGCATCTCCAACAATACCATAATCCGCAGCCTTAAAAAATGGTGCTTCCGGATCTTTGTTGATGACGACAATATATTTAGAAGAATTCACCCCTGCCAAATGCTGTATTGCCCCGGAAATCCCAATTGCCACATAAAGCTGCGGCGCAACTTTCACGCCGGTTTGTCCAACGTGCTCATGATGTGGTCTCCAGCCCATGTCAGAAACTGGCTTGCTGCATCCGGTCGCAGCGTGTAGAACTTTTGCCAGATCTTCAAGCATTTTCCAATGCTCAGGTCCTTTCATTCCTCGTCCCCCCGATACTACGATATTTGCTTCCGGTAAAAGTATTTCTCCAGTTGACTTTTCCGACGACAATATCTTGGTCGTAAAGTCTGACTCTGCAAACGTTGCTGTATAAGGAGTAACCTGGATATTACTCCCAACCTCTTTTACCTCGGCTGCGTTCTTTCTGATGCTTATAACTTTCTTGGCATTCTTAAGCTCAACCTGCGCGAATGCCTTTCCCGTATAAATACTTCTCTTAACAACAAACCCTGAACTGGTAGAGGGAAGGTCAACAACGTTTGTTGCAAGGCTTGCGCCTATCCGAGCGGCAACCTTCGCCGCAACGGGAGTTCCAAGGGATGAGTTTGCCAGCACAAGTGTTTCTGCGCTTTCATCCGCCAATGCTTTTTCGAGTACAGCTGCATAGACCTGGATGATTCCGTCATTCAATTTTGGGTCGGACGCATGCAATACCTTTTGCGCGCCTAATTTACCAAGTCCCTCCAATTCGCCTTTATCTACCTCACCTAATGCAATGGCTGTTACTGGTCCGCCCATAGCATGAGCGTAAGCAACTGCTTCAAGCGAGGTCTTCTTTATTTTACCTTCTGCACTTTCGACAAAAACAAGAATAGGCATACTCTATAATTAACAATAATAATAGTTTCCTTTTAAATTACTTTAGCCTCGTTCTTTAACAAGGTCACCAGTTCGGCGACATTATCAGCCGGTATCATCTTAACTGCTCCTTTTGGCGGTGGCAGTTCAAATCGTTGAAGCTTCACTCCGCTGTCGACAGCCTTGGGTTCGACAACCTTCAACGGCTTTGTGCGTGC
>DASVBA010000322.1:0-5196 GCA_036376095.1 Chryseolinea sp. | reverse complement strand
TTCCAATCAAACAGTACTGACAGTCTGATACCCTTGTAAGTAAATGTATTGGTCAACCCGACGATAAAGTCCGGATTAGGATTCCCCACGATAGCAGGAGTAAGCGAAGCGATAAGCTGGCCGTTGGCGGGATCAATTAGTAGATTGCCTTCATCGTCGCGTGAGTCAACGGAACCTCTCATAATTCCATACTCCTCACCTGGCCTTAACACCGGCGTGATCCCTCCCCCAAACAAGTTCTGGATCACTATTTCATTTACACCAGGTGCGAGCTTTTCGACAAGGTTACGATTATGTGTGAAGTTTGCGTTGATATCCCATGCAAATCCATTGTTCATCATGATCGGAGTAAGATTTAGTCCCACTTCGATTCCTTTGTTGCTCACATCACCAAAGTTAGTAAGGTAGTTGGTGTACCCCGACACAGCAGGATAGGATTGCGCGGCTATACCATTCGTTGTCATCGAACTGTAAAGCGCTACATCCAATGATGCTCTGTTGTTGAAGAATTGTAACTGTGTCCCTATCTCAAAGGTGCTGGTGAATTCAGGTGTCAGATTAGGATCCGGCACAATGTCGTTCGTTCCAGGCAGGTTGCCAAGTGTTACACCGGGCACTCCCTTGAATGGGAACTGGACACTTTGTGAAACAAACTGAGGATTGAGGGTAAATGTTGTATTTAACAAGTAAGGGTTTGCATCATTACCTACCCGTGTATAGCTCGCTCTGATCTTTCCGGAACTCAATACCGATGATTGCATATTAAGAGCTTCCGTAAAAACAAATGCCGCCGAGACCGCAGGATAGAAGAAACTCCTGTTTGCTTCCGGCAGCGTTGACGACCAGTCGTTCCGGCCGTTGACCGTCAGGAAAAGGTAGTCTCTGTATTGCAACTGGACTTCACCTAACAGACCCACAAGCCTTCTCTTGGTATAGATACCTCCAAAATTCAAAACACTTGTCGTGTTGTCCATGTCAATTATGTTGAAATCAATCATACCAGTTCCGATATAAGCTTGCTGATCACGAACGCGTTGATTGATATTGTGAGCCACAAATGCTTTTAAGGTAAGGTCCTCGCTGAGCTGCTTGTTGAAATTCAGCATGAGGAAAGATTCGATTTCAGTGTTGGTTACATAGTCGTCAATAATTTGACCAACACCACCTGCTGCGCGGCCACCAGGGCGGTACCATTCCTGATTGACTTGATTGAAGTGGGTCAACCCAATTCGATAAGAAAGGTTAAGCCAGTCTGTAAAATCATAGGCAAAGTTCAGGTTACCAACCACCCGTGTTTCCTTAGTTTCGAAGCCGTCGTATTTCGCAGACCAATACGGATTGGTGGCAGTTGCGCGTGCCACAAAGAAAATACTCTCTCTTGTGAGAGGGTTTTCATACGGCTGACCTTGCAGGTCCCAATTGCGGCCAAGGTACATGGTACGTGCAAAGGCTGAACCATTACCGATAGCGTTGCTTGCGCCACCCGGAGGGCCTTGTTGAGTACGATCACTATAGGACATCGTCCCACCTATGGTCACTTTGTTTGCCAGTATCGTGTTGGCTCCAATGCTGATAACCGTCCTTTTGAAACCCGACTCAGGAACAATACCCTTTTGGTCGGTATTGGATATTGTCGCTGTAAAATTTGATTTCTCGTTTCCGCCCGAAAGCGTAATGGAGTTATCCCACATGGCGCCGCGGTTGAAGAAATCTTTTACGTTGTTGGGATAAGCCTGATAAGGAACTGAATCCGGCGCATCTGGAAAAGCGGCCGCGATGTCTGTCCACATTGGAATCTTCGAAATTGTTGGATAAGGAACTGCGTTCTCAAAAGGGGCGCCCCACGATCCATTAACTTGGCCGTAGACAAATCCAGTACCCGTACCGTACTTGTTTTGATAATCTGGCAATCCGGAAATCTCCTCTATTGAGTAGCTTGAGTTGACGGCAATTTCAAGACCTTTCCGTGAAGCACGTGATGTTCCTGTTTTCGTTGTGATGACGATCACACCGTTGGCTGCTCTCACTCCGTACAAAGCGGCACCTGCGCCACCTGGAGGCAGGATATTCATTGACTCGATGTTATTAGGATCAATGGCAGCTAAACCGCTACCATAAGCACCACCCCCTGAAAGTTGATTCGAAGTATTGGTTTGCGTGTTATCATAGGGAATCCCATCAACGACAATAAGCGGCTGGTTATTACCCAGCAGCGAACGGTTTCCACGCATGGTTATCCTTGTTGAGCTGCCCGGCGCACCGCTGGATCCGGTGATATTAACGCCAGCAACCTTACCTTGCAAGGCTCGCAACGGGTCGGCCTCAGACACCTGCTGAAGTTTTGAGCCCGACACATTTTCCAATCTGTAGCCCAACGATTTCTTTTCCCGTTCTATTCCGGCTGCAGTCACGACTACCTCACCCAATTGCTGGATGTCCATGCCCATCTGCAGATCTACAACCGATTTTTCACCAACGACGATTTCCTGTGTCTTCAATCCGATGAAAGAAAACACCAGTGTACCACCTTCCGCAGGGACGCTGAGCCGGTAAATTCCTTCAGCATCTGTAACCGTTCCCGTCGTAGAACCTTTCAGGACAACGTTCACACCCGGCAAAGGTGATCCGTCTTCTTCAGCCGTTACCTTACCGGTAATCGACCGTTCCTGTGCCATCACATTGCTCCATGCAATTGTAAGACACATACAACTTGCGAGTAAAATCTTCCTCATACAATTTAGGTTTGTTTACGTTATTCAGATCCACCCTGAAGTTCGTTAGCTAACGATCGGCAGGATGTTGAATCAAAAATGTCAAAAGCATATACCAAAAGAATGACTTAAGGAATGGTATATTCCTGCGTGATGAGTCACACAATGTGGGGGACGTGATTAATAGAAAAACTGACTACTTACAGGATGGAGTGAGGCTAATCTGTTCACAATCTATATACAACTGTGTGGCAAGGCAACAAATTCAGCTCAATGATGGATCCTATATAAATAAAAAACCCTCCCGTCCGGAGGGTTGTCCTTCTGAGAAGTTTTTATCATTAACCTAAACTTATGAAGAAAAGTCTACTCATGTGTTGAAGGATCGGCAGCAAAGTTGACTTAGGAATATGAATTCTCTGTCACCCACATAGGATGAATTTGTTAAATAAAAAATCCGTCCTGGCAAGCTACCAAGTAACGATTTGAAACAGACAGACGACCGATCAGATGAGCTTTTCCAAATTGGCCTTTGCGATCGCCTCGGACTTGCTGTTCACCTGCAATTTGGAATAGATGTTCTTGATGTGTGTTTTGGCAGTTTCCTTTGAAATAAACAATTCCTCTGAAATCTGCGTATAGGTCTTCCCTTCAGAGATCAATTGAAGTATCTCTGTCTCACGTTTTGTAAGCGGAGAATTTGGGTTGACATGAAAATTGTCAATGACCATACGGGCGATTCTGCTACTCATAGGTGCGCCTCCTTTCACTATTTCTTCTAATGCTGATAATAACTCCATATAATTCGCGCTTTTGGTAATGTACCCTGAGGCACCAGCCTTAAGCGCTTCGAACACAAGTTCGCTATCCTCATAAACGGAAACCATAATGATGTCAGTATGTGGACTCTTGTCTTTAATGACCTTTGTTCCATGAATTCCATTGACCCCTGGCAATTCAATATCCATTAATACTATCTCCGGCTTGTCCCTGTTAAGATTGGCAATTGCTTCTTCAGCGGTACCGTAGGCATTCACTACCATGAACTTTTGCGAGCTGTTCACGATAAGAGTAAAACTGTTCCTGATTTCCTGATCGTCTTCCACGATCATTACTCGTTTCTTAAAAGGCAAGGCCATACTTTAAAGTTTTATTAAGTGTAAAATTCAAAACAATAGTGGTCCCTTCATTCTTTACACTGTGTATACGTAAAAGGGCGTTGATCCTGTTGGCTCTTTCCCGAATATTTTGAAGACCATTCGATTTTCCTATTTCATCGGTATAAAATCCAATCCCATCATCAACCAGGCTCATCTCAAATCCATTCGCATCGTCTCTTTTCAAATTGAGTGTCACGTTGTGTGCCTGCGATGATTTGAAAGCATTTGTCATTGCCTCCTTAAAGATCAGATTAGCTTCCCGACTGAATCCGTAAGGCAGTTTGATCTTTTCCTTTACGCCATTAAAAGCACGGAAATTGATATTCTTTTCTTCAAAGAGCTTTTCTCCGAAGTCGCGGATATGGATAAATAACTTCGACAATTCGTCGTTTACGGGATCAATGGACCAAATGAAATCGCGTGTCCCGGTGTAAAGATATTTTGCGGAGTCTTCCACCTTTGTATAAAGGTCATGTCCGTTGCCATTGCTGTGACCATTACCATTACCATTGCCATTACCGTTTCCGCTTAACTTCAGCAAACTTACATAGTTGATAATACGAGTAAGCTGGTTTCCCATCTCGTCATGAAAGTCACGGGCAATTTCCTTCCTCAGATTCTCTTGTTCTTTTTGCCGGATCCGCTCCAGCATCACAATTCTGTTCACGCGTTGTCTTACCCTCAAAAACAATATCAATGTAACTATCCCCCCAACGAGGATGATCATACCCACTATGAATGAAGCGGTCTGGTAAAAAGGCGTCTTGACCGTAAATTCATAGGCTATCCTCGTATCGGACCAACTCCCCCGGTTGTTAGTACTCATTATCCTGAGAGTGTAGTCACCCGGAGGAAGATTGCTATAGGTCACTTCGTTAACGGACGACGGCTGAGACCAGGTCTTATCAAAGTTCTCAAGAAAGTATTTGTATTTAACTGATCTTGAATAACGCTTGTCCACCCTGTTGAACTGGAACGTGATATGGTTCTTATCCGGCGGCAACGAAGGCTGATATGGAATCTTAAAAAAGCCAAAGGTGCTGTCTGCATACTCCCGCGGCGAATACTCGCCGTATAATATCTGAACATCGGTAAGATGGACATCGAACGAACGCAGTCGTTGTTTGTTGAGGTCATTAAACTCGTATACACCGTCAACTAATCCGAAGTATTTTGTTTTAGGACTTAGAAAGAACGCATTCTGATTGGTTTCGACTCCAGTGAGCCCGTTCTCATAACCGTAGTGCAGGTTTTCCACCACATCAAAGTTCTTGTCGAGCTTGACACGGTTGATGCCTTTTTCTGTTCCTATCCACAGATAATCT
>DASVBA010000317.1:0-11758 GCA_036376095.1 Chryseolinea sp. | reverse complement strand
GTCCAATGTTTCAGTTAACATTAAAAGCTTGGTTCGGCTCCCTTCTGTAAGGAAAGAAGCGATGGGCTCTTTCTTTTGGTATTGGGAAATTGAAATACCCAACCAGGCCTCTGCTGTGGCGTTCAGCATTTCGATCTGTCCCTTCTCGTTTAGATTGATGAGGAGATCCTGAACGCCATTGATCAATCCCCGGAGCTGGTTTTCTCGATTATTGAGCTCCAATTCGCGCTTTAATCGATATAGTTCTGATTCGGCCCGAGGCTTCACAATCTTAACGATCAGGGCCACGTCATCAGTAAGTGTCACTGGTTGACTGTGTAGGAAAGCAATACTTCCGATAATCTCTCCTTTAGCATCGTGCAAAGGAGCGCCTATGTAACTTTCGCCGTTGAACTTTTCCAGCATTTTATGATCATCCGGAAACAGATCTCTGATGTTTTCAGAATAGTGTACCAGATCTGAGGACTTAATGACCCTTTCGCAGGGTGTGGCTTCAATGAGGTATGAAATGTTGTCCACGAAATGCCCCCGGTGCCAGAAGGCCTTCGTGGTCATTGAGCTTTGCTCTTTGTGGTATTCCGTGACCCAAACCGAATCGGCCTGGAGCGCATTCCCGATGTTTTCGACAAGTTTTCTGAAGAACTCTTCACCTGTCAGCAGTGAGATGGACTCAAATGAATGCTTGAAGGACTCAAGGCTGTTGGGCATTAATTTCATGAGCTGAATCTTTGTGTTTGTCAGACCAAACGTTGCCCATTCTTACGGCTTTTCGTAAAAAATGTTTGTCTGTCGATTGTCAGGGAGTGTGACTTTATTTGCGACAATAAAAAGTTGAAATTAACTACCCGTTGCTCGTCGGTTCCCCCAAAACTTCAGGGGTGCGAAAAACCGTAAGTTTGTTTATTAGAATAGTGTTTTTAGTGCGAAATTCAAATACGGATTGATATGAGGAGTTACAGCAGTTTGACATATGGTTCCGTAGACAAGCGATCTACTATGGTCCTTCCCAACGATGCACTATTTCAGAACAGAAAGCATGCGGCTTTTCTCCTGGCAGAACGGCTGATGGATCATGCGAATTCTGATACCATCGTTGTTGCTGTCAATGGTGGCGGTATTCATGTAGGGTACCATCTTGCGGAGCTTCTGCACCTACCTTTGGAAGTAATTCCTTGCAAAAAAATAAAGCATCCTGCCGATAATGAGAGAACAATCGGTGCTGTAAGCCTTGATGCGGTTGTGATCCACGATGATGACAATACGATACCGCAGGATTATATCTATCACCAGATCCAGCTGTTACAGCACGTGATCAAAGGACAGAGTAACAGATACAATGTCGGGCGCACGCCCCGGTCGTTTAAAGGCCGCACCATCATTCTTGCTGATGATCTGTTGATCACCGGTGATACAATGCTCGCAACACTTAAGACAATCCGTAAACAATCGCCCGAAAAAATAATTGTGGCAGTGCCGAACGTTACTCCCGAAGCGACCCGTTCTATCGCTCCGGAGATTGATGAAATAATCTATTTGACGATAGAGCCAAGTCACCCAGTCACAGAAAATCTTTATGCGGAATTTCCGGAAGTAGATGATGACGAAGTGATCGCATTGCTCCAGAAAATTACCGAGGGTTATTCAATCGAAGCCGACACTGATAAACTCAAATAAATTTAAGCGCTTCCCGCAACATACAATTCCCCGTACCTTGCGGCTACAAGCCAATCAAAGAATATGAGGGCCGTCGTAATTACAACCCCCGGCGATGCGGATGTATTACATCTTGCAAACCGGCCGGAGCCAATGCCTTTATCGCACGAAGTACTAATTGAAGTCAAAGCAGCCGGTGTAAACAGGCCTGACGTTGCACAACGCAAAGGTTACTATCCGCCGCCGCCATGGACCTCGCAGGACATCCCAGGCCTTGAAATCGCGGGGACAGTGATCTCTTTAGGCGACGACTCGTCAAGATGGAAAGTGGGCGACAAGGTGTGTGCCTTGGTCTCGGGAGGAGGGTACGCGGAGTATTGTGCCGTTCCCGCCGGTCAATGCCTTCCCATTCCATCCAATCTTTCATTCGTTGAAGCTGCATCACTTCCTGAAACTTATTTTACGGTCTGGAGTAATGTGTTCGATAGGGGCAAGCTTAAGAAGGATGAGTCTCTATTGGTGCATGGTGGGTCGAGTGGCATTGGCGTTGCCGCGATTCAGCTGGCAAAGTCTTATGGAGCTAAGGTGTACATTACCGCGGGTACTGACGAAAAGTGCACCTATTGTGAAAAGCTTGGTGCGGATAAAAGCATCAATTACAAAAAGGAAAAATTTACCGATGTAATCAAGCGGATCACACAGGACAAAGGTGTTAATGTAATCCTGGATATGGTTGGCGGTTCCTATACAAATGATAATCTTGAAATACTTGCGGAAGAGGGAAGACTTGTCTTAATCAGTTCTCTGGCCGGCGATCATACCGATGTGAAGATATCAACGATCATGAGGAAACGTTTGACCATTACGGGATCAACACTGAGGGCGCGCGATACTGAGTTTAAATCTTATGTTGCGCAGAATGTTGAGGAGCAGGTATGGCCGTTGATACGCAGTTCAAAAATCAAGCCGGTTGTATTTAGAACTTTCCGTCTTGAACAGGCAGCCGACGCACATCGACTCATGGAAAGCAGCAAACACATAGGAAAGATCGTGCTTGAGGTTTGATCCTCGGAGTTATTTCAATTTTCCCTTATACGTCTTCTTAAACAATTCAAAGCGCGGTATTGACACATTTCTTACGTATGGATTATCAGGATTACTTAGGATGTAATCCTGATGATATTCTTCCGCGCGGTAAAATTCTTTTAACTCTTTGATCTCTGTCACAATTGAATCACTAAACATCTCCGAGGATGAAAATACATTCAATGAGTTCTCAGCGGTTTCCTTTTCTGTTGGTGTCATATAGAAAAGGATGGATCGGTATGAAGATCCGACGTCTGGACCCTGTCGGTCGGGTGTAGTTGGATCGTGCGAAGTAAAGAATACCTGTGTAAGCTCTGAATAGGTAATTACATTGGGGTCGTAATACACCAAAATGCTTTCGGCGTGGCCAGTCGTTTCGGTGTTTACCAGCTCATAAGTCGGAAATGGCACTGTACCACCTGCGTAACCAGAAATGGCGGAATCTACGCCCACCACCGACTCAAAGATATGTTCAGTACACCAAAAACATCCCTCAGCGAAAGCCGCAATAGCTTTATTATGTGGAGGGGTAAGTCCGACCTTCGTAACTTCATCAGTTGTTTCCTTATCTTTTGGCGTTCGGTCGCTACAGGATAGCGCAATAAGCAATACTATCGCACTTCTTAAGATTGGTTTGGCCATTATATCCACTTCGAAAATATCTAAGGATCCTGTCGTACTAGAAATTGTGATAACAAGTTATGGCAAATTAGCCGGAATCACGTAATCGCGAATGACAGGAGAACGACAATATCGTGTCAAAAATTTTATTTGGGCGGTATCACAAAGACGTTTGGCATTTCTGACTTTGATTGTTGTGAAATATATTGTACCTGAATCTAATCCACGCCATGGTCGAATCCGGAATCTCCAGAAGAAAATTCTTAAAAAGTGCTGCAGTATTGTCTGCATTTTCCATTGTTCCACGCTATGTTCTCGGTGGCAAGGGGTATTTGGCCCCAAGCGATATGATCGGCCTGGGATTTATTGGCACGGGAAGACAAAGCACGGGCCTTATGAGGAACTTCCTGACCACTGGAGAAACCCATATTTTAGCCGCGTGTGATGTTTATCCCCTTAAAGTTCAAAACTTCGTTGATCAATTAAATAAGTTTAGCACCGAGAAGGATATGAAGTTGAAGTCTGAGTGCAAAACTTATATAGACTTCATGGAGATATTGGAGCGAAAAGACATCGATGCTGTGGTAATTGCTACCCCTGATCATTGGCACGGAGTAATTTCTGTAAAGGCCGCCAAAAAGAAGAAAGATATTTATTGTGAAAAGCCATTGTCGCTTACCGTTAAAGAGGGGCGCGCTATGGTGAAAGCGGTCAAAAAATACAATCGTGTTTTTCAGACAGGAAGCATGCAGCGGTCGTGGCCAGAGTTCCGGCAAACGGCTGAGATAATCCGCAATGGTTATCTCGGCGACATCAAAGAAATAAAAGTGAGTGTCGAGGGGCCGCCTAAGGCCTACGATCTTGTCGGGCAACCTCTTCCACCGGGACTTGATTGGGACCGATGGCTTGGCCCAAATTTTTACAGTCCTTACCACAGAGATCTTGCCCCTGCACTTGAAGATACGTTCTGGGCAAAGTGGAGGAATTATAAAGAATTCGGAGGAGGGGGTATGACTGATTGGGGAGCTCACATGTTTGATATTGTACAGTGGGCACTCGACATGGATCATAGCGGCCCTGTTGAAGTTAATTACCCGGATGGCGGTCAATACAAGTTCCTTACTTACAAGTATGCAAACGGAATTACCATGACTCATGAGAATTTCGGAAAGATGAACGCGATCCGCTTTATAGGCACGGCCGGTGAACTTGATGTCCAGCGACGAAATCTGGAAACAAATCCAATTAGCCTAAAAGAAAAACAAATCGGGGAAAATGAACGTCACGTCTATTTCAGTGACAACCACTACAAGGACTTCCTTAAAGCGATGCGCAACCGCACGAAACCGATATGCGATGTGGAGGTTGGTCACCGCACTGCAACGATATGCACTATTGGGAACCTTGCATACGAGCTAAAACGATCGTTGAAGTGGGATCCGGAAAAGGAACAATTCAAGAATGATCCGGAAGCTAATGCGTTGCTCTCCCGGCCAATGCGAAGGAAATGGTCCATCAAGATGTAAATCATTTTGACTGTTTCTCAGACGCCAAAGCCTGTTATTTGGCTAAAAGTTTTTGTGCTTTACATCGAAGATTAAACAATAGCAATAAATGAAAACAAGGTCTTATCATTTCTTTCTCCTTTTTGTATCGTTACTGGTCAGTGGTATTACGTTTGGCCAGCCTGTTGAACAACTAATTAAAGTAGTGGTGGCCCCTGATCATTCCGACTGGACCTACAAAACCGGAGAGCCTGCGAAGTTTCAGATTAGCGTACTACAAAATGGAAATCCCGTAAAAGATGTAAAAGTGAAGTACCAGGTTGGTCTTGAAAAACTCGACCCCACTGTCAAAAAAGAGGGGGTTGTTCTGCAAAAAGGCACTTTAACTATTGATGGCGGCACGCTGAAAAGTGCAGGCTTCGTGCGGTGCATCGTTGAGGCCGAAGTTGACGGTAAACTCTACAAAGGCATGGCTACGGCTGGGTTTGATCCGCTTGTAATCAAACCAACCGTTCCGACGCCTGCTGACTTTACACAATTCTGGGATCAGGCAAAATCTGATCTTGCAACGGTGCCAATTGATGCAAAAATGACGCTGCTGCCTGAGCGTTGTACCGAAAAAGTGAATGTCTACCATGTCAACCTTCAGAATTTCAGAGTAGGTTCCAGGCTGTACGGAATCCTTTGTGTACCAAAAAAGGAAGGTAAATATCCGGCCCTACTGAAAGTGCCTGGTGCCGGCGTCCGGCCGTATAGCGGAGACGTGGCGATGGCAGAAAAAGGAATTATCACTTTCGAGATCGGTATTCATGGTATTCCTGTTAACATGGATCCTTTCGTCTACACGGACTTAGGTGCCGGCACCTTGTACCAGTATTATAATTATAACCTGGACAACAAGGAACGTTATTACTTTAAGCGCGTTTACCTTGGATGCGTGAGGGCAAACGACTTTCTGACAAGTCTACCTCAATTTGATGGTGTAAATTTGGCGGTAACAGGCGGTAGCCAGGGCGGGGCTCTTTCAATTATCACGGCAGGGCTGGATGCACGCGTAAAATATCTTGCGGCGTTCTACCCGGCATTAAGCGATATGACCGGTTATTTGAACGGCAGAGCAGGAGGGTGGCCCCACCTGTTCGACAAGAACAACTTGCCATATAATAACCTGAAGGAAAAAATCGAAACCGTGGGCTATTACGACGTAGTAAATTTTGCGCGCGCGCTCAAAGTTCCCGGGTTGTATTCGTGGGGATTCAATGACGAGACGTGCCCGCCAACTTCAATGTATTCTGCCTACAATGTGATCACCGCGCCTAAAGAGTTAGTCCTTGCCCTCGAAACGGGGCACTGGACATATCCTGAGCAACGCGAGAAATTCAATAACTGGTTGGAGCAAAAGCTTAAGTCACATGCGCAATAGAAAAAGAAGTCAGACCCTCGTGGTTGTGTGTTTTGTTTTTGTGTTGAAGGTCACCAGTTCTTTTTCACAATCAGTCGAGGAGGTCGATGTCTGTGTTTATGGTGGTACCTCCGCAGGAGTAATAGCGGCATACACAGCCCGATCATTAGGGAAGACCGTGTTATTGATAGAACCCGGGCGGCATCTTGGAGGCCTTTCGGCCGGGGGATTAGGATACACCGACATTGGAAACAAATACGCCGTCACCGGACTCGCACGGGATTTTTACAGACGGATCGGAACGCACTACGGAAAATTTGAACAATGGATATTTGAACCTCATGTGGCAGAAAAGATATTCCATGAATACATTAATGCCGCGAAAGTAAACGTTTGGTATGACCACAGGATAACCTCCGCATCCAATGTAAGTGGTGTTATTCAAGAAATAGAGCTGGAAAACAGTGTTAACCCGTCTACGGCGTCGAATAGAACAGTGCGCGCAAAAGTTTTCATTGATTGCAGCTATGAGGGCGACCTGATGGCGAAAGCCGGCGTGTCGTATACTGTCGGCCGAGAGAGTAACAGTTTGTACAAGGAAACGTACAACGGCTTTCAGTTGCGGGACAAACACCAATTCGTGGATGGCATTGATCCGTACAAAATCAAAGGGCAACCCGAAAGCGGATTATTGTGGGGAATCAGTTCGGCAGCTCCTGCGGTGACAGGCACAGGTGATAAAAAGGTTCAAGCCTATAATTTCAGGATATGCCTTTCGCGGGATCCGCAAAACAAGATAACGATTACACGGCCACCTGATTACGACTCCACACATTATGAACTCTTATTGCGAATGCTGGAAAAAGAACCCAACAGACCTTTTAATCTGATCTTAAAACCTGATATCATGCCGAACAATAAGACTGACATTAACAATAACGGTCCGTTTTCGACTGATATGATAGGTGTTAATTATGATTATCCGGACGCAGATTACACGAAGAGAGCCGAAATCATCAAAGACCTCGAAAATTATAACAAAGGACTGTTGTATTTCATTGGACATGACAGCAGGATGCCCAAGCATTTAAGAGATGAGATGTTGAAGTGGGGATATCCAAAAGATGAATATGTTGACAATGGGAACTGGTCACACCAGGCATACATCCGCGAAGCGAGAAGGATGATTGGAGAATACGTTATGACGCAGCGGAATTGCGAGGGAAGTGAAACCGTTAAGGACGGAATTGGAATGGCTGCCTACACAATGGACTCGCACAATATCCAACGCATCGTCGTAAATGGGATGGTCAAGAACGAAGGTGACGTGCAGGTCGGGGGTTTTCCGCCGTATCCTATTTCCTACCGCTCCATAATCCCTAAGGAAGGTGACTGTAAGAATTTGTTCGTGCCAGTTTGTTTGTCGGCGACGCATATCGCTTATGGCAGTATTCGGATGGAGCCTGTATTCATGGTACTTGCACAATCTGCTGCGACGGCAGCCATCCAGGCCATTGATAAAGGAATAAGTGTACAACAAGTTGATGTGCAGGCTATTCAGAAAGCCCTTAAGGAAAATCCACTGGCCGATGGAACAACAAGAGAAATTCTGATTGACAATGACGACAAAGGCAGTGTCACGCTGGTGGGATCCTGGACGACACTTAATAACGCGTCGGGCTGTTATGGTCCTTCGCTGTTATCAAGCTCTTACGGGGAGAAATCCAGGATTCGATCGGTTAAATTTAGTACCTTAATTGAAAAAGACGGGGCTTACGAGGTGTACATTTATTTACCCCGGACCGCAGGTGCATCTTCGACGATCGAAGTTGTTTTTCATGACGGGAAAAGGAAGCATACAAAGGACCTAAAACCTAATCAGCTTAAGATTGAGGGCCAGACTTCCGGCGAGTGGATGCTAGTGGGGCAATACGACATGAAGCAGAATGAACGCCCGTATCTGGAAGTGTCTACGCGAGGGGCAGATGGTACAGTGATAGCTGATGCGGTGTTAATAACTCCCGTACGCTAAAGAAAAGGCATTAAAAGAATAATCATATGAAAAGACGCGTCTTTGTCAGGAATGCAACATTAGCCGCCATTGGCAGTGTCTACATCACCAGAGACCTTTACGGACAGGACAACTCGGTCGTTTACGGTCATAACAACATGAAATATAAGCTTGATCAACGTTGGTGCAAGGCTGATCCATTGAAGAATCCGGTTAACGATTGTCACGAGATGGTGCAGGACTCATCCGGAAGAATCATTTTGTTAACCAACGAGACGAAGAACAACGTTATGATGTTTGATAAATCCGGCCAATTGCTCAGCACCTGGGGCAACTCATTCCCTGGCGCGCATGGCTTGACATTGGCTGGTGAACACTTATTTATTACTGACACCGTCAAACACCAGGTTTATAAAACTACGCTCGATGGTAAGATATTGTTAACGATTGATGCACCTAAGGAGAACAATCTTTATGCAAAGGCCGAACAATTCGTTCCTACCGAGGTTGCTGTAAGTGACAACGGGGACTTTTACATAGCCGATGGCTACGGCCTTCAATACATTTTGCGTTACGATGTTAATGGCAAACTGGTCAGTTACTTTGGTGGCAAGGGTGAAGGTGACGAGAAGCTTGACAATGCCCACGGCATATGCGTAGACAAAAGAAACGGTGAGGCAACGCTTCTGGTAACCGACCGAACAAGGAACTGTTTTAAGATTTTCACGATGGAAGGCCAGTTACTGGGAGTTGTCAGACTTCCGGGTGCATGTGTATGCAGGCCGGTCATAAAAGGTGAGAACTTATATGCCGCCGTCTTACGATCACCAAATCTTGGAGCGGAGAAAACGGGATTCGTAACCATACTCAACAAACAAAATAAGGTCATTTCGAATCTTGGAGGAACTGCACCTGTATACGACGCGCAGGGAAGATTGCAACCCATGTCACAGGCAGAGAAGATATTTGTACATCCGCATGATGTCTGTGTTGATGGGGATGAAAACCTTTACGTTGCACAATGGGCTTCAGGTAAAGTATATCCTTACAAGTTTAACAGGGTATAAATCATGATCAGTTGTGAGGTATAAAGTATACGCGTTATTGGTTTCAGGCCTTCTTGCCTGTGGTGAGGACGAAAAGAACAATCCGCCCGTTGCATCATTTGAATTTTCGGATGGAATCGACCGCGTAATACTTGATGGTGGAATTTCGACCGGCAATGTGTTATTCTACCAGTGGTCTTCATCCGACGCGTCTATTGTGATTGAGAATTCCTATGACGCTGAATCCTTCTTCAAGATTCCTGCCGGAGTGGGCGTCAAAGACGTTGATATCACTTTGACGGTTGGCGATGGCAAAGCTCAGGATGTTAAGACCGAGTCAATAACGGTTCCTGAATTCAGCCTCCTTCGATCTTACGGATTAGGCAAGACGCTTGGTAATGAAGTAAGTAACAACGTTGATTACGAGTGGTATTTGGATCAGTCTAATTCAGGAGAACATTCCCTGGTAAATTGCGGACCATCGTCGGTCACCATGGCAATAAAATGGTTTGATCAAAACTTCACAGGAAGTGCACAGGATGCACGAAACATGCGCCGACCGGGAGGTGGATGGTGGTACACCAACGATATAATCGACTATTTAAATTATCACCATGTGAGTAATCGCACCATCACATTGGACCAATTTTCAAATGTTAAGGCAGAAATCGATGAAGGGAACATCATAATTCTTTGCCTCGACATGTATGTGGTGGCTGCTGCTAAGGATTTAGAACATCGCGTTAACAAATTTTATGAAACGGGCGGTGCTGGTTGGGGACATTTCATCGTAATAAAAGGATACAAAGAAGTAGACGGCAGCATCTTATATGAGACCTATGATCCATATAGTTTTGATCGTTCTTATGTGAACGGCGCCTTAAAGGGAAAAGATCGGTACTATAGCAGCAATGATCTTGATGCTGCCACTAACACATGGTGGGATTACGCCATCGTGGTTGAACGTTTAGCATCAGAGGGGGGAAGAAAGGAAGTCGATGTTACCCGGATCGTTCACAAACCCGGTCGATAATTATTTCCTCAGAATTTCAGGTAGAAGGAACGTTGGAAAATTCTGATAGCAGAATGGCCGCGTGAATCTATAAATTGCGGTTAATCCCACCGAAGTTGAACGGGAATCCGTCGTGGCCGGGTAGGGGCCGCCATGCACCATTGCAGGCGAAACCTCCACGCCGGTAGGGTAGCCGTTGACCACGAGCCTTCCAACTTTTGAGGTCAATACCTGGATCAATTCGCCCGCGTTCTTTAAGTCTTCTTCGTTTCCGATGAGAGTAGCCGTGAGTTGGCCGTCGATGGTTGAACAAAATGAGATCAGCTCTTCCATGTTATTAGAAATAACCGCAACAGATGCAGGGCCAAATACTTCTTCCAGGACCTGCGTATTCTTCAATGCATCTTCGGCATTTATCTTTATCAGATGAGGCATTATGCGGCCCTTTGGATCATCAAGCAATGGCGTGATGCCCGCTATACTTCTTTGCTGTTTGATACCATTGAGATATGACTTTGAGATTGTTTGCGTCAACATTGTCATTGGCTGGACAGCGCTCAGCTCTTCCGTTAATTTATCCAGAAAGGTTGTCGTGTTAGGCTCATCCTTCATTACGATCACCCCCGGGTTGGTGCAAAATTGGCCGGCGCCAAGCGTTATGGAGCCAGCTAGTTGTTTAGCAGTTGTTTCGCCCCGTTCCTGGGCAGCACCAGAAAGGATGATGACAGGATTAACGCTGCCCATTTCAGCGTACACGGGTATTGGCTCATTCCTTCGAACTGCGAGATCATAAAGCGCTTTTCCACCCTTGAACGATCCCGTAAATGCGATGGCCTTCAGGTTGGATTGCATCACTAACGTGCTCCCTACGCGCGTTGATCTTCCATGTACGAGCGCAAATACTCCGGAAGGCACCTTGCTTTTTTCTATCGCACGTAAAATAGCGGTGCCGACCATTTCACAAGTTGACGGATGGGCGGGGTGGGCCTTGAAAATCACCGGGCACCCTGCTGCAAGCGCTGCCGCAGTGTCGCCGCCGGCCACAGAGAACGCAAAGGGAAAGTTACTGGCACCAAAAACACCAACAGGCCCGATAGGAATCTGCATTTGCCTCAGGTCAGGCTTAGGCAGCGGCTTACGATCCGGATCTGCCTTATCAATAATTGGTTTTACCCAATCAGGGGTTTCGATAAAATTCGCAAAAGCATTGAGTTGATTAATTGTCCGCTGACGTTCTCCTTTCAGGCGATCGTGGGTCAATGCTGTTTCTGTGGAACAAGTTTCAATCAATTCGTCCCCCAGGGCTTCAATTTCAGACGCAATGTTTCTTAAAAATAATGCGCGTTGCGAATGACTGACATTCCTATATATCTTGAATGCTTTAAGCGCAACATCAGCGGCATAGCCCAGCTCTTCATCCGT
>DASVBA010000311.1:0-4619 GCA_036376095.1 Chryseolinea sp. | reverse complement strand
CACTGAGTGCCTCACTTTTTGCCTTGTCGATAAAATGCTGCCACATCCTGTCTGTAAAATCTGCCGGTAAGAAATTAAAAGACACCTGCCACGCCAATACATACATTAGCGAGCCGGTGAGGGTGATCAGGAGTCCGACCTTAACCCCCTGCCAGAAGCTGATAGAACCCTTGAAATGATAATCCCGGCAAGACCTGATTCCAAAAAAGATCATCGACATGGCTATAACGATAGTAGCATAGCCCACGACCTCGCTATTGTCGAAGCTTAATATTCCCCGGTTCCATAACGGAATACTTCCGAGGATCATGACCGAAACAATCACACCGGAGATCAGGCCATACGTCAGGACGATTCGTTGCATATGTTTAATTTTGCTCAAATCAAGCTAACGTAAGCGGATAAGCCTTCACCCGAAAGGATGATTTGAATAAAATCAAAACAAAATCCCTCTTAAGTATTAGGGAATTAGCTTCAGTTCTTTGGCCTTTTGAACGGCCTGTGTCCTTCTTTTCGCGCCAAGCTTTACGTACAGGCTGGAAGAGTGGGTTTTCACCGTGTTCAGCGAAAGGAACAGTTTGTCTGCGATCTGTTGGTTGGTGTCACCCTTTGAAATTAACGTTAAAACGTCATACTCACGTTTGCTGATCCCGGTCAGCTTAAGCGACGTTGCATTGGCATTAAAAGCCGAACTAATTGAATGGATTCTTTTGATTACCAGTTGCCCGCCAAACCATGCACCAAGTGCCCCAAAGAGCAATGCAATCAGCGTTAGATAAAACCCCAGGCTTAAGTCACGAACGTAATAACGGTATTCTATCAGTTTAAGCACGTACACAAGCAGCGCAAGTGAAATCCCATATAGAAACACAGATTTTTTCACACGCAGAATTTTGTACTTCAACTATTGACTGGCACAACCCTTAAGCAGCGGGTTCAACCACCTTAGGATTATAGATTTGAACACCAGGAACGAAGGTAACGAACTTGCAGCCCCACTCATTAACGTAAGCGAGTTGTTCCATGATCTCCTCCTTCAGATTCCAGGGCAGGATAATAATAAAGTCGGGTTTATATTCTCTTATCTTGCTCTCGTCGAAGACGGGGATATGGCTTCCGGGAAGGTATTTACCTTGTTTGGAAGGTGCCGCATCGACGACAAACTTTATAAGGGCGTCTCCCTTGATGCCGGCGTAGTTCAACAGCGTATTGCCCTTTGCCGCTGCTCCATAACCTATGACCTTCTGGCCGGCCTTGTGTTTTTCCAGGAGAAAGGCCAGCAAGTCATTTTTGATCGCATCCACACCGGTTTGAAAATTCCGATAGTACTCACTGGTTGTGATGCCCGCTGCTTCTTCTTTTGCCAGCATTGCATTGACACTTGGTAATATTTTTTTGTTTGTATCCTTCTTGTGCTTCGCGAATATCCTCAATGATCCTCCGTGTGTCGGCATCTCCTGGACGTCGAACATGTCCAGGTCGTGGGCTTCAAACACTTTTTTTACGGTCGTGAAGGATAGATAAGAATAGTGTTCATGATAGATGGTATCGAACTGACAGTCTTCAACGAGACGAAGGATATGAGGAAATTCCATTGTTACTACCCCATCCCGCCGCAACGCCAGCTTAAGTCCCTCCACGAAATCGTCGATGTCAGGAACGTGTGCCAAAACATTGTTGCCGATAAGGAGGTTTCCTTTTTGGCGCTGCTGTTTCAACTTTTTAGCAAACGCGGAACCAAAATATTCAGATATAGTCGGAATACCCTTCAGGATAGCAACATTGGCGGTGTTTTTCGTCGGTTCAATCCCAAGCACCGGAACACCGCGATCGCGAAAGTGCTGTAACAGGTAACCGTCATTCGAAGCAATTTCGATCACGAATGAATTTTCATTGTACTTAAATCGTTCGATCATGTCCTCCACATAATGCCGGGCGTGCTGGACCCAGCTTTTGGAGTACGATGAAAAGTAAACATAGTCGCTATTAAAAATCTCTTCCGGCTTTTTGTACTCGTCCAACTGAACCAAATGACAGTTACTACACGCGTAAATGGTCAATGGATAGTAAATTTCCGGTTCGTTCAATTGCTCAAGTGAAAGAAATGAATTGGAAGGAGGACAATTTATCAGATCTACAAACTTATGGGTAAGTGGTTCTTTGCAAAAACGACAATTCATACAGCTAGATTAAAGTTGATCAAATATCGGAAGAAATTCATTTTTAAAACGAGTGACAAGAAAAGTTATCTGCCAATCACCTTTCGCGACGTAAATCATTTATCGAGGAGATTAACGTCATTGTTTAATTGGCCCAGCCATCGCGGTCAAGACTTCTGTACTGAATTGCCTCAGCCAGATGTTCAGCTTTTATTTGTTCGGAACCGCTAAGGTCCGCTACCGTCCGGGAAACCTTCAGGATTCGGTCGTAAGCGCGAGCTGAAAGTCCGATCCTCTCCATTGCGGTCTTAAGAAGTCCTCGTCCCGCATCGTCGACGTAGCAGACTTCTTTCACCTTGTTAGAAGGCATCATCGCATTGCAATAGATGGATTCTTCATCCTGAAACCTCGCTGACTGGATTGCCCTTGCCCGTACCACCCGCTCCCGGATTTCGGCACTGCTTTCAGTCTTGCGGTTGGCAATCATCTCGTCGAAACCTACAGGAACCACCTCCACATGAAGATCGATCCTGTCCAAAAGCGGTCCGCTGATCTTGCTCAAGTAGCGCTGAACTATACCTGGTCCACAAACGCATTCTTTTTCCGGGTGATTGAAATATCCGCAAGGACACGGGTTCATACTTGCGATCAGCATAAAATTAGCCGGATATTCTATCGATACCCTCGCGCGTGAAATCGTAACCCGACGTTCTTCCATCGGTTGACGCATAACTTCAAGAACACTTCGTTTAAATTCCGGCAGCTCATCGAGGAACAATACGCCGTTGTTAGCCAGCGATATTTCACCCGGCTGGGGATTTCCTCCGCCGCCAACCAGCGCGACATCCGAAATAGTATGGTGCGGAGCGCGGAATGGGCGTGTGGTGAGAAGCGATGCCTGACGACTAAGTCTTCCCGCCACGGAGTGTATTTTGGTCGTCTCCAGCGCTTCGTTCAATGTCAATGGTGGAAGAATGGTAGGCAAACGTTTTGCAAGCATGGTCTTACCCGCACCCGGTGGTCCGATCATGATCACATTATGTCCTCCCGCCGCCGCGATTTCCAGTGCTCTCTTAATGTTTTCCTGTCCCTGTACGTCTTTAAAATCGGTGTCGTAGAAGTTGAGTTTTGTGGCGAAGACTTCCTTTGCATCGATGTGAACGGACTCGATCGAAATTTTTTCTTCCAGGAACTCCACAGCCTGCCGAAGGGTCGTAACGGGATACACACCCAGGTCGCTAACAATACCGGCTTCGCGAGCATTATCGGATGGAAGCACAAATCCCTTGAAGTTTTCTCTTTTTGCCTGGATAGCAATAGGAAGTACACCGCGAATCGGTCTCAATTTTCCATCGAGCGCAAGTTCACCCATAACGACAAACTGTTCGAGCTTGTCTGTGATCAGCTGACCCGAAGCCCGTAATACGCTGAGTGCAATCGACAGGTCGTAGGCAGATCCTTCCTTGCGAATATCTGCGGGAGCGAGGTTCACAACGGTTTTGTTACGGGGCATAAAATAACCCGAACTTTTGAGCGCGGACTCGACGCGATGCTGACTTTCCTTGATTGCGTTGTCGGGAAGGCCGCTCATGAAAAACTTGGTTCCCTGGCCTACACTAACTTCAACCATGATCGTCCGGGCATCCACCCCGTGAACGGCGCCGCCAAATGTCTTAGCGACCATACAATATAAATAATCTAACTAGTTCTTAGGAGCAGTCTTTGCAGCAGCACTCTTTGCAGCGTCTGCTTTAGCTACCTCCTGGAGATCGAAAAGTTTTGCCTTCAACGTGTTAAGCTCGTGCGTGAGCGCGGCTTTCTCTTTCTTTGAATCACTGTTAACGATCCACGACCAAACAAAGTCGATCGCGATAAGTACTATTCCAAAAAACGTTATATACTTAAACCAAATAAGATGCTGAAACATCTCCATCACAAAACTGATATCCTGGATCATTAGGGTGAAAATAAATGCACCTACATGAAATACTGCGAAGATGATGTAGAATATAACCCTGTTCTTACTCATGAAAGTTTGATTATGCAGCAATGTTTTTTAAAGGTAATCGAAAAAGTTTAAAGTTCATACGGCCAGCGTTCGGAGAAATTCCGGTCTTTCATTGGCGATCGGATAGATGCAATTCTATACAATTTATGGATGGGGGAATGAGGAGATAAGGAGATAAGGAGATAAGGGGATAAGGAAATAAGGAGGTAAGGCGCAAAGAAAAAATATGGATGCGTGAGGTGTTAGGGGAGGTTACGTATCGTCCTGCCACCTTATCACACTATCTCCTCCATCACAACTTCTGTATTTCGATCAGCTTTCGGTAAAGACCGTTTTCCCGCACCAATGTATCGTGTCGCCCGCGTTCAATGATTTCGCCCTGCTGGATGACGATGATCTCATGCGCATGTTGAATGGTACTAAGGCGGTGCGCGATCACAATTGATGTTCTG
>DASVBA010000307.1:0-3599 GCA_036376095.1 Chryseolinea sp. | reverse complement strand
TTGTGTTGCTGGTTCTTGGCATTCTCACGCTGTTTAACATCTACTTCTAAGGTTGCCCGATACGTTCGTGGCAAGATCAATCCTATTTTCGTTATCTTAATTCAACTAACGAGCTAAAAACAATGAATTTCCGCCGCTTATTTTTCGTCGCTGTTACCTTCTTTCAGTTATTTTCCTGCGCGCAGAAGGACGTGATCAAGCCGTCGTTTCAGGTTGTAAGAACCGAGGGAGGTTTTATTTCCGGAACACACGAAGACAGCGTACACATATTTAAAGGAGTGCCTTTTGCCGCGCCGCCCGTTGGTGACCTTCGATGGCAGGATCCCAAACCTGTGCGGCCGTGGTCGGATACATTGGCTTGTTATAAGTTCGCTGCCAGTCCCATGCAAAACGACCCTAAACCTTTTATGATGTGGACAGAAGAATTTATATCACCGCCACAACCATTGAGTGAAGACTGTCTTTATCTGAATATCTGGAGTGGCGCTCACTCAGCTGATGAGAGGTTGCCCGTGTTGGTGTGGATTTACGGTGGAGGTTTTAATTCAGGTTCGTCTGCGTGCGCGGTTTACGATGGCAAGGCATTGGCTAAACAAGGTATCATATATGTATCACTAAATTATCGTGTAGGGGTGTTCGGGTTTATGGCGCACCCCGATCTTACCAAGGAGTCGCAGCATCAGAGCTCAGGGAACTATGGATTGATGGATCAAATTGCCGCACTAAAGTGGATCAGGAACAATATCGCTTCCTTTGGAGGCGACCCGGAAAAAGTAACGATCGCTGGACAGTCGGCAGGTTCGTTTTCGGTACAAGCCCTAGTAGCCTCACCGTTGACAAAAGGTCTTTTTCGTGGAGCTATCGCGCAAAGTGGTGCAATGACACGTGGACCGGCGATGAATCTGCAGACGGCTGAAAAAATCGGCAGCTCTTTGTCTGAAAGACTGAACACTTCGTCCGTGTCGTCGTTAAGAGAACTTTCCGCGGACAGCATGTTGTCGCTGGCCAGTACACTTCCATTCGGTTCCCTATTTCCTGTGGTTGACGGATATGTAGTCCCTGAAGATATGAATACTATCTTCGCGAAAAAGCAACAACAGGATGTAGCTGTGATGGCAGGCTGGGTCACAGGAGACGCCGCACTTGCTACCCGGCAACATAAGTCGGCGAAAGATTTCAGAGAGAATGCAAAACAGACGTACAAAGAAAGATCCTCGGAATTCTTAAACCTGTTTCCTGCCGACACGGAGGAATCAGCCCGCTCATCACAGGAAAAGTTAGGTATTCTAACCTTTGCCGCTCTTGGTGATTACACGTGGGCCATATCCAATCCAAGAGACACCTACATCTATCAATACAGTTATGTCCCTACCGACAAGCCTGATTTTCCGAACTACGGTGCTTTTCATACTTCTGAGGTTCCGTTTGCGCTTCATACTCTTGCACACTGGCAAAGGCCATGGAAACAATCCGACTACGACGTGGAAAAGTACATGTCAGCCTATTGGTTGAACTTCGTAAAGACGGGAAATCCTAACGGCGAAGGACTACCCGAATGGAAAAAGTTCGACCCTGAAGAAGGAGTGATCATGGAACTGGGAGCCAGGCCAGAATCGAAGTCAGGTCTTTATAAGTCTGAACTGACCTTCCTTTCCGCGCAGTAGCCGTTTAGTTGGGAAGGCTCGACCCCTGCAAAGGATTTGAATGATAACTAACGTTTATTCAATAAACCCCGCCCATAGCTAAGGCGGGGCTTTACTTAATTATGTTGTTATAGTATCATTGCGCACTTTTGAATTTTAGTTTGCTGATGACTTCATTGGCAACATCCCGCCCGAGTATTAGTCCCGATTCGATGGATGGGCGATAGTGTATACCACCATATAGTCTCGACATCCCGGCCTCCTTTGCTGCTTCGTCAAAACTTTTGAACGAACGTGGACGGTAGCCGAGGTCATCGTAGCTATGATCAACAAAAGACAAGCTCGTTCCTAACACGTCAGATAACGCAGTCGCCGCTGCTGCAGAGAAAGTAGCGTGTGCTGCCGGATATTCAGGATGTGGAGGTGTTTCGATCACAGGCGTCCAGCTGGGATCAATATACTTTTGGATATAACTCACCGGGCGAAGAACGGCATGCGCGTATTTACCTTTCCAACATGCGATGGAGGCATTATATTGACAGATGCTCATTTTTGCGAGAGCCTCGGCCGCTACCATCAATGGAATTTGTTTCTCGTCGATGAGCTGCGCAAGAATAGATGCCCAGTGGCCAAATACGCTGTAGTACTTTCCATTCGGGGAGTCGTCCCAGAACCAGGCGATGTTTTTTTGTTCTTCTGTCAGATTTTTAGATACGTTGTATACTTCATTCACTACAGCATAGAAGTCGCTTTCCTTTTCTTTACTGAAAGTCATCGGTGCCTTAAGTGAAACTGCGCTTATGATCATTGGCCTGTTTTCTGTCCAATACGGAATAGCTGGAGCGGCAAACGAAGGTGGCGTCGCAACCCATCTTCCTTCCCCTGCTAACGGTTGGTATGCGGCTCTTTGCTTGCTGTAGCCGTCGCCGTCAGCCCATGATAAGGTGTGTTGTGCGATTGATTTACCGAACACTGCGGATCTGTCGATTTCTTCCTTCGAGTAACCGCTATTCTCATGCATCGCATAGTACGCATTTTCCAATGAATCAATGAGGTGCGTCTTGGCGGTGCTCTTGTAAAAACTCCTGAACATGGTTGCAAATGCCGCGTTTGCGCTGGCCTTGCGACAATATTTTTCTGAGCTTGCAGGTCTCGTCTTAGCGCTAAACCCCAACAACTGTCCGCCTAGTGTTTTGTAGTTGGCGTCTCCGATTATCAGTGCTTCATACACGGCTATACTCGTGTAAGCGAAGTGTCTCGAATAGGCTACATGGGGAACACCGGTCGTGGCGCGAATCAATCGCTGCTGTAAGCGCAACCAGTCAGATATTAAATGATTGTCAGACTTTACGGCTTTTGGCCTCTCTGAAAATGATGGTACGCAAATCATCAATAAGCATGAAATAAGAAGGATCCTGGTTTTCATATGACTATTTGTTTTACAGTCCAAAGATACCTGGAGCACTGAGGAACAACTTTGCTAAACAGTTCAACTTTTTAACTGCAAAGCCCAAGTTCACTTAGACTCTTGTGGCTTCTTGCTGCTTGCGATATTGAAGGGGGGAGGCACCGAATCGTTGCTTGAATGCTCTGCTAAAGTGTGCCATATTTTCGAAACCACTTTCAAGAGTCACATCGCTAACGGTCTTGTCGGTTGTGGTCAATAGTTTTCGTGCGTAGTCCAGTCTTTTTTGTAAGAGCCAACGTCCTGGCGATGTATGATAGACCTGCTGAAAGTCGCGCTTGAAACTTGAAAGACTGCGATTACTGAGCTGTGCATAAACCTCAAGCTGAAGATTATAGGCATAGTTCATTTCCATCACTTGTTCCAGCGGGGAATCGGTCGTTTTGATCAATGACTGCATGTAAGCGATCAACTCCTTATTGGACGGATTCCTGATGATATGCAGCAGAAGCTCCTTGAACTTCAATTCGATAAGGTTTTCAGGGGGTTTT
>DASVBA010000301.1:0-15773 GCA_036376095.1 Chryseolinea sp. | reverse complement strand
ATGTTACCCGCACGGGCACCACCGGTACCTTTCTGTTTCTTTAATTTCTTTGATGAGCCTGAGATCTCATTACGCTGCTTTGACTTATGCGTACCCTGACGCTGATTAGCCAGGAAGCTCTTTACATCAAGGTAAATTGCGTGGTCGTTTGGCTCTATGCCAAATATCTCATCGGAAAGGTTTACTTTCTTCGATGTCTTTTCGCCACTCGATTTTAGTACTGCTACTTCCATTACTTCTGAAGAATTACAGTTGAATTTTTAGCACCTGGCAACGAACCGCTCAGGATAATTAGATTTTGTTCTGGCATGATCTTTACCACGCGAAGGTTAGTCACCTTTACGCGATCACCACCCATACGTCCGGCGAGACGTTTTCCCTTCGGAACACGGGACGCAAATGAGGCATTACCCATAGAACCAGGAGCACGAAGCCTGTTGTGCTGACCGTGAGTCTGACCACCAACACCAGCAAAGCCGTGACGCTTAACAACGCCCTGGAAACCTTTACCTTTGGAAGTTCCTACTGCATCAACAAAGTCGCCTTCCGCAAAAACATCCTGAACACGGATCTCTTTGCCAAGCTCGACCATTCCATCGTATTCCTTTCGGAAGTCGCGGAACTCTACAATATTTCTTTTGGGAGTAGTATTTGCTTTCTTGAAGTGTCCAATAGCCGCCTTCGACGTATTCTTTTCCTTCTTTTCACCAAATGAAAGCTGAACAGCGCGATAGCCGTCAGTATCCTCATTTTTTACTTGCGTTACTACACAAGGACCAGCTTCTATAACCGTGCAAGCGACGCTAACGCCTTCTGCTCCGAAGATGCTGGTCATTCCTATTTTCTTTCCTATTATTCCAGGCATGTTATTGACCTTTTTATGCTGTTTTTCAGGACCTTTCCCCTTCTTTCTTCAAAAAGGACTGCAAAGATAGGAACTAAAGGATAGTTACCAAATTCAGGTTCAAAAATTTTAGCGGATATGGCCTTCTTACACCCGTTTCCCGCGATATATCAAAATCCCGTATCATTGCTCCTTCGGTCAACAAAACATGGAATTCATAGCCCGCAAGCGTTTGATTGTTCTGCCCTTACTCCTGGTTGTGTTGTTCATAGTAAACATCTCGCTGGGAAGCGTGCTCATCCCATTTGGAGATGTCCTTTCAATTCTCGCTGGCAACGAGGGCAATAATCCAGTGTGGTCCGATATCGTCTGGGATTTCCGAATGACCAAAGCCCTCACCTGCATATTGGCAGGCGCCGCGCTGGCAATCGGGGGCCTTCTGATGCAAACTCTCTTTCGAAATGCTCTTGCCGGTCCGGACGTGCTGGGGCTCAGTTCGGGTGCCAGTCTCGCCGTTTCCTTAATCTTTATGAGCCAGGCCAGCGGTATACAACTCATCTCCTCACCGTCACCCTGGGCCGTCGTAGCTGCCGCGAGCATCGGATGTGGTTTGGTCTTTATTATAGTACTGACCATTTCGCACCGCCTGAACGATAATACCTCGCTATTAATTATCGGGTTGATGATCGGCGCCACGGCGTCTTCGCTGGTGAGCGTGCTTGAATACTTGAGCAAAGCGGAGGATCAGCAGTCGTTTCTAATGTGGACATTCGGAAGTCTTGGCGGACTCAACTGGCAAGAACTTCAGGTGCTGGGGATCGCTTTGATCATAGCCGCTGGGCTTGCGCTCTCTCTTACCAAGCCGCTCAACGTTTGGTTTCTCGGAGAGAACTATTCACGAAGCATGGGGGTGAACACGAGATTGTCCAGACTGCTGATCATCCTTTCAGCATGCCTGCTTACGGGCGCCGTCACCGCATTTTGTGGTCCGATAGCGTTTGTGGGTCTCGCGGTCCCACACCTTACCAAACTTCTTATAAAAACAAACAACCATCGGGTTCTCATTCCGGCAGTGACCCTTGCTGGTGCGGCACTGATGCTCTTTTGCGATATCATCGCGCAATTACCAGGAAGCACTTACATCCTTCCTATTAATGCTATCACAGCGCTGATCGGCGCGCCGGTAGTGATCTCTATTATCATTAGGGCCAAAAGGATAAGTGTCTGATGGGTACCAGCGTTCTCAGCACCCATAAGTTAAGTATTGGATATGGCCAACATATCCTGTTTCAAGACCTTGACCTGAACCTGGAAAAGGGTAAGCTGGTATGTTTTATGGGACCTAACGGCGTGGGCAAATCGAGCTTGATCCGGACTCTCGCAGGGTTGCAAAAATCTTCTTCAGGAGAAGTAGCATTATTTTCAAAGGAAGAAATACATCGCCAACTGGCCGTCGTATTGACCGACCGCGTTGTTGGCTCAAACATGACGGTTGGAGAACTCATTTCGACAGGACGGTACCCCTATTTGAACTGGGCTGCACAACAAACCGAAAACGATAAGACAATGGTTGCCGATGCCGTTAATAAAGTGCACCTGGCCGCGCTGCTTGATAAAGACATTAATGAGCTCAGCGACGGGCAGCTGCAAATGGCGATGATAGCGAGAGCGTTGGCACAGGACACGCCCGTTATCCTTATGGACGAACCTACCGCACATCTTGACCTTAACAATAGGGTTGAAATAATGAAGGTATTGCTTCAGCTTACGCGGAGCATGAACAAGGCTATCCTGGTTTCTACACACGAACTAGACCTTGCTCTTCAAACGGCAGACGAGATCTGGCTGGCAACGGATAACAAGAGTATCCTCCGGGGTATACCCGAGGACCTTGTGTTGAATGGCGCTTTTGATGATGTTTTTCGCTTCAAGGGATTTGATTTGAGAACGGGCAAGGTGCAGCATGACGTAAGACACTCTATTAGCATACAGGTAATCGGCCATGGTCATGAGCTTCTCTGGACAAAAAACGCATTAGAAAGAAATGGTTATGCCGTCACCAATGACCAGATATCACACCGCATAGTTATTAAGGTAGTGCAGGGAAGAACACAATGGCATGTTAATGATTCGGTGACCTTGTCATCTATAAAAGAGGTGCTTGAGCATTTTGAACAGGCCGCGTCGCAGTAAGTTACGCTCTTTTAATCAGGAGGAATTAAAGTTTCAATCGATTGCAAATCAACTTGTAAGATTAGATGCAAGTGTTGTGCATTTCTATTCCGTCACTTTTCTTAGGTTTGAGACCTGTTCAAATAACACTTATTTAAGCCATGTTCAATCTTTCCGAAGTCTTTCCTTATAAGTTCGACAAGAAATATTCGAAGCCTGTTGCTTACTTCTCTATGGAGTTTGCCGTTGATCAGCCTCTCAAGATCTACAGCGGAGGCTTGGGTTTTCTCGCCGGTTCGCACCTGCGGAGCGCTTTCGAATTGAAACAGAATCTTATCGGTATCGGGATCTTGTGGAAGAAAGGTTACTATGATCAGGAAAGAAATCAGGATCAAACATTGAAGGTGAGTTTCCGTGATAAGGATTACTTTTTCCTAACGGATACGAACATCATATATCCGATTACTATACATGGAGCAAAAGTTTTCGTAAAAGCATATTTGCTGAAACCAAGCGTATTCAATTCAGCTCCACTGTTCCTGTTAAGCACCGACATTCCTGAAAACGACTACCTCGCTCAAACGATCAGCCACCGCTTGTACGATCCGAATGAAACTACCCGAATAGCACAATCAATCTTACTTGGAATTGGAGGAGCGAAACTATTGGACGTCTTGGAACACAAGCCGGAGATCTATCACATGAACGAAGGGCATGCTCTGCCAATGTGTTTTTACCTGCTCGATAAGTACAAGGACATAAAAGAAGTGCAAAAGCGTGTTGTCTTCACCACGCACACACCGGAAAAAGCTGGCAACGAAGAGCATAGTATTCCCCTTCTCCACAGCATGAGCTTCTTCAATGGGCTGACACCGAAGCAGGTTGAAGATTACGTTTATCCGGAGAACGGAATGTTGAATTATACGTTGACGGCGCTTCGTCTTTCAAAAAAAGCAAACGGCGTATCGAAGTTACACGGTGAAGTGGCCCGTAAAATGTGGGGCGACTATAAGGGAATATGCGAGATCACTTCCATCACCAATGCTCAAAACAAGACCTATTGGAGCGATCCTGAATTGGACAAGGCGTTAAAGCAGAATGACGATAAAGCGCTGGTTGAACGGAAGAAAGAATTAAAACGCAAGCTGTTCCGTGTGGTGGCAAATCAAACCGGAAAGTTGTTTGATGAAAACGTGCTGACGATTGTGTGGGCGAGGAGATTTGCAGCGTACAAGCGCGCCAATCTTTTGTTATCCGATTTCAACCGTTTCCTCAAGCTAGCTGTATCGAAGGAACGTCCCATACAAATTATTTGGGCCGGCAAACCCTATCCCGAAGACTACAACGCTATCAATATTTTCAACGAGATCTATTGGAAGGTCAAAGATCTGCCAAACTGTACTGTCGTTACTGGTTATGAGCTATGGTTGTCGGGCCATCTGAAAAGGGGTTCAGATGTTTGGTTGAACAACCCAAGACTTTACCATGAAGCGTCGGGCACATCGGGAATGACTGCAGCGATGAACGCTTCGGTGAATCTTTCCATCCCCGACGGCTGGGTTCCTGAATTCGCGAAACACGGTAAGAACTCATTTATCATTAATCCTGCTGACGATTCGCTGAGCCCGGAAGCCCGCGACAAAGTTGAAGCTAAAAATCTTTTGACGGTCCTTGAGTCGGAGATCCTTCCACTATACTACACCAGCCCTGAGAAGTGGATAAGCATCGTTAAAGCAGGCATGAACGATGTCGCTTCCGCGTTCGATTCAGGTCGTATGGCAAAAGAGTATTACGAAGAACTTTATCCTTAGGTCCGTCGAAGACTTTAGTGTAAAAACACACAGAGTAATCGCTATTCAACATCGCATTCTAATGACATTCTATTATTCTTGGTAACTTGGTTTGCAATCAAGTGCTCAGGATAATGAAACACATCGTCATTATTGGTAATGGAATTTCCGGGACCACTGCTGCCCGTCACATCCGGAAACAATGTGACCATCGAATTTCTATAATTTCATCCGAGACTCCACATTTTTATTCACGAACCGCTCTCATGTACGTTTACATGGGACATCTGAAATTTGAGCACACCAAACCATACGAGGATTCATTCTGGAAAAAGAACAAGATCGACCTCTATTTTGACACTGCACACAACATAGATGTCCGGTCAAAAAGAATAACCCTCAGCTCTGGAGACTTTCTCACGTATGACATTCTGGTCATAGCTGCCGGATCGGTATCAAATACACTTGACACTCCGGGAAAGAATCTCTCCGGTGTTCAATCGCTTTACGGCTACCAAGATCTTCAACTGATGGAGAAAAATACGCACAGTATCCGCCGGGCAGTAGTCGTTGGCGGAGGATTGATTGGAATCGAAATGGTTGAAATGTTAAGGTCACGAAAAATCGACGTTACCTTCCTGGTCCGTGAAAGAGAGTTTTGGAATGTAGCATTACCGTTAGAAGAGGCGTCAATGATCAGTCGTCACATTCGGTCACACGGTGTCGAATTGAAATTGGGAACTCAACTAAAGGAAATTCAGGGAGATGCCGGAAGAGTAACATCGATCATCACCAGTAACGGAGAAAAGATTGAGTGCGAATTCGTTGGTATCACCGTCGGAGTATCGCCGAACATCAGTTCCGTTGCGGGAACAGGAATCGAGACAAGGAGCGGAATACTCGTGGATGAATATCTCCAGACAAACATCCCGGATGTATATGCCATTGGTGATTGTGTCGAACGCAAATATGAATTGCGGGGCAGAAAAAAGATTGAACAGGTTTGGTACACTGGCAGAATGATGGGTGAAGTGGTTGCTCAGACCATATGTGGCAAACCGACAAAGTATGATCCGGGACCATGGTTCAATTCAGCAAAGTTTTTTGATATCGAATATCAGACCTATGGCAATGTCGGTCCATTGCTACAACCCGGTGAAGAAGATTTTTATTGGGAACATTCTTCAGGATTGAAATCAATGCACCTGGTGTGGAATTCCCAAACTCTTGAGTTCGTTGGAGTAAATGTCTTTGGAATCAGGCTCCGCCACGAATCCTTTGACAAATGGCTGCAGGAGGGGAAAGATATCCGTTTCGTCATTGAGAATTTACGGCTCGCGAATTTTGACCCGGAATTTTTTCAGCGGCATGAAGAAGAAATTGCGCGCCAGTTTCTCGCAAAGTATCCGAAGTTAATGAAGGCAGCTCACGCTTGAATCGAATATGAACATCTTAAAAACATTCGGCCTGATAATATTCCTGTCAGGATTCCTTCTTTTCAATGCACTGATTTTTTTCGGCACTTATCAACTTCGCCACGAAATTGTAAACGAAAAAATTTCAGATACAACAAAGAGGGAATTGTTCCTTAAAAGCTCTCAGGACTTTATCGGAAAGACTTTCACTACGCAGTTCGCATTTGTCTCGAATTTGAAGGCAGTGTTTCGAACTATAAACGACAGCCAGGCCGAACGTTACCGGATCCGTCAGGGTGAAATTGATACGTTGGTTCTATTGAATCATGGAAGATTTTCCGTTGCAACCATCGACTCGCTTTTTAATTCAGAAAGCGATATCTCGGCTTTTAAACGGAAAATACTCACACAATATGCACCTTCAATTGAAGGTAAGTCGCTTGACTCAAAAGAGTTGACGAGTGAGCTTCAGGGATTCGCGCAAACCATCGAAAAGTACAATACCATTAATCAGGTCGGGTTTGATCGTTATCAGATCAACGAACTCAGCTATTCACTTACAAAAGCATCCGCAGTTAACCCGATCGCTAAGAACTCTATATTCTTCCTTCTTATTACCGTCGGCTTTTGTGTTGCAGGCGCAATGCTGTACATCTTGCCAAAAGTCGGGCTTCATCCGGGCATTAAGAACAATGGGATATTCTTCAGTGTAATGAAAAACACCGGGTGGCTGGGAATTCTTACGGGCACCTGGCTCATCCTTTTTTACATCCTGCTATACTTTTATCCTGAATACATTACAAACTGGATCGCGTTGGTCGACCCGATAAGTATTGCCATCAATGGCCATGAAGCAGGCAGATTTTTTCTCTATGGATTCATCTATACACTGTGCGTGATTGTAATGGGAGTAAGAATGATGATTCATTACCGTCATTCAAAATACCATATCATTCGAACTCTTTCCGTAATGTTCTTTCAACTGTGTTTTGCATTTCTCATACCGGAGATATTGATACGTCTCAATAAGCCATACTTCGATTTCAAGAATATCTGGCCACTGGATTATACATTCTTCTTTGATTACCGGTTGAACGAATTGATCGACAGCGGAGGTCTTGGAATTTTTATGTTGGGATGGGGAATCGCGTTAATCATTGTTGGCGTTCCTGTGATGGTATACTTTTTCGGAAAGAGATGGTATTGCTCGTGGGTATGTGGATGCGGTGGTCTTGCTGAAACGTTAGGTGATCCATTCCGTCACCTGTCTAACAAATCGTTGAAGGCCTGGAAAATTGAGCGATGGATTGTGCACGGCGTCCTTGTCTTCGCAATAGTAATGACGGCCGGCGTACTTTACACTTTCTTCACTGGAGCATCATGGTTCCTTCTTTTCGACAGCTATGTTGTCAGGGAAGTATATGGCGTTGCTATCGGGTCCATCTTTGCTGGTGTTGTTGGCACCGGATTTTACCCTTTTATGGGCAATCGCGTTTGGTGTCGTTTCGGGTGCCCGCTTGCTGCTTATCTCGGTTTGATACAACGTTTCAAATCGCGATTCAGAATAACAACGAACGGCGGCCAATGTATTTCCTGTGGTAACTGTTCAACTTACTGCGAAATGGGAATAGATGTTCGCTGGTATGCTCAACGCGGACAGAACATTGTTCGATCATCTTGCGTGGGGTGTGGCGTTTGTTCTTCGGTTTGCCCGCGCGGTGTTCTCAACCTGGAAGTAAAGGATGAGGAAGGAAGGTTCGGCAAACCGATCCTGATCGGTAACAATAAAATCTCGCTACCGGACTGAACGATCGTGCAAGAAATCATTAAAGTTATTATTCCTGCTTTTAACGAAGAAAACGGTGTCGGTCAGGTAATTCAGGAAATCCCGGCAGACCTTGTTGACGAAATCATTGTGGTCAACAATGCAAGCACGGATGCTACCGAAGTGACGGCACTAAGGTTAGGAGCGACAGTGCTGCGCGAACCCATTCCCGGCTACGGCAGAGCTTGCCTCAAAGGAATCGAATACCTGAGAGGATCCACTCCTCTTCCCGACATTGTTGTATTCCTCGATGCCGATCACTCCGATTACCCTGAACAGATGAGCATGCTAATAAAACCGATCATAGACGATCATGCTGATCTTGTAATTGGATCGCGTGCACTTGGACCCAGAGAAAGAGGGTCAATGACCATTCAACAATTATTCGGCAATTGGCTGGCAACAAGGCTGATCAGCATGTTGTACAATGCCAGGTTCACTGACCTGGGACCATTCCGTGCTATAAAATTTTCATCATTGATGGAACTTCAAATGCAGGATAAGACGTATGGCTGGACTGTAGAAATGCAATTAAAAGCCGCCCGCAAAAACCTCAGGTGGGCAGAAGTTCCGGTTAGCTATCGAAGGCGAATTGGCTTCTCAAAAATATCCGGAACTTTAAAGGGAACTTTAATGGCTGGTTATAAGATTATAGCTACGATATTTAGGTACCTGTAAAGTCGGTCCAATTGATGGATATTCTGGTTACGTTAGTCTACCTTATTTGTATGCTCTACATTTTCCTGTTCAGCATCAGCCAGCTCTTCCTCACGTGGGTGTACGTTCGCCGAAAAAGTAAAACACAAAAACCGCTAATAAACGTAAAGTTTGATCCTCTCATAACGGTACAGCTACCTATTTTCAATGAAAAGTATGTCGTTGAACGGCTTATCGATGCTGTGGCAAGCCTTGACTACCCAAAGAACAGGCTTGAGATCCAGATCCTTGACGACTCGACGGACGAGACTTCAGAAATAATTCTGAAGAAGATTGCCTCCGTTCGTCCCTTAGGATTGAATATTAAGTTTATACATCGCGAAGACCGAAGTGGTTTTAAAGCTGGAGCATTGACGCATGGCTTGAAAGTCGCGAGCGGCGAATTCATTGCTATTTTTGACGCGGACTTTCTCCCCGCTCCAGACTTCCTGAAAAATACTATAAAGCATTTTTCAGATCCGGAGGTTGGCGTAGTGCAAACCCGATGGACACATCTTAACGGCGATTATTCATTGCTCACGAAACTTCAGGCCTTTGCCCTCGACGCTCATTTTTCGATTGAGCAAAGTGCAAGGAATTCAGTAGGGAGCTTTATGAATTTTAATGGCACGGCAGGCATTTGGCGAAAAGAATGTATTGAAAGTTCAGGCGGTTGGTCATTCGATACACTTACTGAAGACCTCGACCTTAGTTATCGTGCTCAATTAAAAGGGTGGAAGTTTAAGTATCTTCAGGATATAACCACACCGGCAGAGCTACCCGTCGTTATGCAAGCTGTAAAGTCGCAACAATTCCGATGGAGTAAGGGCGCAGCTGAAACGGGACGGAAGCTATTTGGCACTGTGCTGCAATCCGACATATCGCCAGGAAAAAAAATCCTTGCTTTCTTTCACCTGTTCAACAGTTCCGTTTTTATCGTCGTGTTCATAGCAGCCTTGTTGAGCGTGCCGGTACTTTACATTAAAGACCGTCACCCTGATGCTGGCTGGATGGTTAATTTAAGTGTCATATTTTTTATAGGATTTCTATCCATCGCCTTATTCTATTGGATTGCTACCAAACAGTTCAATCATAATCCATGGCGAGTCTTCCTTCAACGCTTCCCCGGTTTCCTAATCGTCTCCATGGGCTTGTCATTGCACAATTGAATTGCGGTCACTGAAGGTCTGCTTGGAATTAAAACACCATTCGTCCGCACCCCCAAATTTGACATTCGCAAGCAGGATGATACCTGGAAGGGCAAAGTATATTTCAAACCGTCTATTACTATTATTACTGTTATCGAGGGCTTACTATGCGTATACTTCTTGTTTGCTATTGGTGCAGGCATCTACCTTAATGAGTTTTTCCTCATTGTTTTCCATGCAATGTTAACTGTTGGATTTGGCGCTGTGTTCTATTTTTCGCTGAAATCTCATACACATGCATAAGCCGAAGGCTGTCGAATATTTCCTATTCGCTGCATTTCTAATTCTCTACGTATTTATCGGTTATAAAGTAAGCCGGCACGAAACAGTCCCGCTGCTGACGGCCTATTTTGTAGCGTTTGCGTTATATCTTTTCCTGGCTCTTTTAAGGCCGCGAGACAAAAGTGTCGATTTTTGGTTTTACGGTTCAATTGTTCTTCGGGCGTTGTTTCTTTTCTCGATCCCGAACCTTTCTGACGACTTTTACCGATTTATCTGGGACGGGCGACTGCTTGCGTCTGGAATTCATCCATTCGCACATGTCCCGGTCTACTACATTGACAACAACGTACCAATTCAAGGTATTGACGAAGATCTTTTCAATAATTTAAATTCAGCGAAATACTTTACCATTTACCCGGCGCTGTCACAAATTGTATTTTGGTTGGCGGCCTCCCTTTCGCCGAATAACGTCTACGGAAGCGTGGTCGTCATTAAGTTGGTAATGTTCGCCTCTGAAATAGGCTCTCTTTTACTCCTCAGGAACCTGATCAATAACTTCAACTTGCCTCCTGCGCGTGTACTCCTGTATGCACTTAATCCCCTTGTTATAATTGAACTGGTCGGAAACGCTCACCTGGAGGCCATGATGATTTTTTTCGTATTGCTGACCCTGGTATTTCTAAACAGCAACAGGGAATTTCTTTCTGCAGTTGTCTACGCGGCCGCGATATGTGTCAAGATCATCCCTCTTATATTTCTTCCTGTGATCATACAACGACTGGGCTGGAGTAGAGCCTGGAAATTTTGCATGATTGCCTGCATTTCGGGGCTTGTGATGTTTATACCACTCTTCGATCTAAAAATCATATCCGGCTATTACCAAAGCATTGGCTACTATTTTAGTCGTTTTGAGTTCAATGCAAGTCTCTATTATATCGTTCGATGGCTTGGCTGGATAATTTTTGGCTTCAACATCATTCAATACGCCGGAATTATTCTGGCGGGTGTTGCCCTCATCGCAATAATCCGGATTGCCAATCATGCTAAACAACCATCATCGTCGTCGTCAACCGTGGATCAGCACTTTGTTGCGCGATTGATGCTTGTTCAATTGATCTATCTGCTTTTTACTACGACTGTGCATCCATGGTACATTACAATGCTGCTGATGTTGGCGGTGTTAACCGAATTCAGATTTGCTGTCATATGGACCGCAATGATTTTCCTCACGTACGCAGGTTACACCGTAGATACCTTTCGCGAAAATTTATGGCTTACGTCCATAGAATACATTGTCGTTCTTGGCTACCTTGTATTTGAAATAACATGGGAAAGAAAATACTTGCGCTTGCAGCAGCGCTGATCGGCATTGTTTGTTCTGTATCATTTGGTCAAAGTGACTTTGACAGAAAACTTCAGTCACTATATAAAAACACAGTTCCTCTCATTCGTAGCGAGGCCTTGCTCTCAGAAATCGCAAAATCAAATGTTATCATCCTTGACACACGATCGGCCGAAGAATTCAAGGTCAGCCATCTTTCTGGCGCGCTGCTGTTGGATTACGACTCCTTCAAGGCTGACGATGTGAGAAACATCAGCAAGAATTCAAGGATTGTTGTCTATTGCAGCGTGGGTTATAGAAGCGAGCGTATCGGTGAAATGCTGATCAAGCTTGGCTTCAAAGACGTTAGTAATCTTTACGGAGGGATCTTTGATTGGATAAACAATGGCCACGTAATTGTTAATACAGCGGGCCTAAATACGGATTCTGTGCATACCTATAACAGGGAATGGTCGAAGTGGGTTAATAAAGGCGTCAAGATCTACTGACCATGAAACCTCGGGTTGATTCCCCTGCAAAAAGACTATTGATCATATTCTACCGGAACCCCCTTCTGGGCCAGGTAAAGACGAGGCTGGCAGCCGAACTTGGTGAATCCAAAGCCCTGGCTATATACCTTTACTTAGCTGCTTATACCCGGACTATTACGGAAGCCATAACCGCAGACAAGGTTGTGTTCTATTCAGACTATATCGATAGCGAAGACAACTGGGACAATGCTGTTTATCTGAAACAGATCCAGGAAGGATCCGACCTTGGAGACAAAATGCGCAACGCATTTAAGTACGGATTCGATAACGGATACAACTCAATCTGTATAATCGGAACAGATTGTCTTGACCTTTCGTCCGCTATCATTTCAAATGCCTTTGAAGTCTTAGTTTTTTCTGATGCGGTCATTGGGCCCGCAAAAGACGGCGGGTATTATCTCCTTGGAATGAATTCGCCACACGACCAATTCTTTAAAAACAAATCTTGGGGTACCAGTTCAGTTTTTAAAGATACCGTTGCGGACTTCAAAGCGGCCGCTGTCCAGTTTCATGAACTACCCGTTCTATCAGATATCGACGAAGCATCAGATCTGCCGGAGTCACTACGACATCTTGGGTAGGATGCTTCATTTAGTTCGGCACTTCTGGAGGATATTCTCCTTGAACTTTTGATCACTTTTCAGAATTGCAAAAAATTCATCTGAGTATTTTTTGATCGAAGTAAACTCCTTGGGGTCAAAATAACTTTGATATTGACCCATGATATCATTCATTTTTGGCTCCAACGCTATATACTCCCGCCTGACGTATTGGACTAATGGCTCGGGTCTGCAGAAACCCCTGTACACGCGCGTTCTCGAGTCGGTCGTACCTAACTCCGCACTGCCTTTCGCGTATGGGGCGTTCACAAAACCAGACATATCAAAATCATACGGGATGGGGATATAGGACTTCTGAGTTTTGATGAGTTTCATATTGTGATAATAAACGGAAGACCAATCAGTGTTTGATATCCAGTATTCAAACAAATCATGCCGCACGGTAGTGGTATCGTGAAGACCAAGTGGGTGCACCCTGGTACTATCGATAACCTTCCCATGAAAGCGATCTGCAACAATATCGTCGTCTTCAATAAAGAACCCTAACATTTGATGAGTCTTCTTCTTGTCAATATCCTCCAATGTGATGTTCAGCAACCTTGTATTGAAAATGTAAGGAGTGACGGGCTCGTAAACCTGGTAACACATATACTCCTTCATAATCAGTGCGTCGGCTGTTTTCACGGAGTTGCAGGGCAAAACAAGCTTTAAACTTTTATTGCCAGCAAATACTGTTTCTTTGGAGTCGCCTTTTTTCAATTTTATTCGCATTGGGACAAAATAGCAGTTCTCTCTGCGAAAATTCCCTCTTGCCCGGATCTTCATGGGAATCGAGTCCCACGAAGTCTTTTCTCCATCCTTGTAGTAGAGCGTAGAAGCGATAAAAGTTGAATCGTCTGTATCCTTTCTGATACTCTTAAGCGATACCTTCAACCGGATCGTCAGCGGTTTTTCCTCCTGGAATAACGGGGTAAGATCTTGAGATTGGCCAAAGCTGGCAATTGTAATTTGGCAAATTAGTAATGCCATGAACACACGCGCAGAATACATAGGTGTAGTGTTTAGTAGTAGTAAACCTTGATCACAACCCGGTTCTTTCCGTAGTCTATATGCTCAATGTCAACTTTCTTTATTTGTAAACCTGTAATTCTCTGCAATTCCTCTATCAGGACGCTTTCACGATCAGGCCGAATATTATCCAGGTTATTGTACTCGATAGTCTTGGTTTTCTCATTGCGCATGAGTCTGTCGCCGTCGATTACGAAGACTGTTGCTATGATCATTGAATTAAGGCCCAGGATCTCGATGTACGAACCTTTCATAATCGAATTGATCAACCCTATGGTCATGATTATGAAAAGATAGGTCATATCCTTTATCGTAATCGTTTCTGTTCGAAATCTCAATAATGAAAACGCGGCAAGCAATCCAAAAGCACTGCCCATTGAGTTGAATGCTTTTGTCTTCTCCAACATGTACGCCAACAGGAATATGATGAAGTTAAGCAGAAAGAAAGTAAAGTAAAAATCCTTCTTCATGTAGATCTTATAGTAGACAAACCGGATCAGAATGATCATCGTAACGGTATTGATAAGAAGCCGAAGAAGAAAATACTCAGTAAAGAGCTGATTGGTTTGCATTACTAAATATAATATTGTTTTTGATGTGAATACACAGATTGTCAGTAGCTTTTATTTTGGAGTGCCCTGTGTGCGATTCCCTAGTATCTCACCTCACTTCTATCTGGCCTTTTCCCGCCCGTAAGGGAAATCGCCTGCATAAATCAAGACATTCTCATTATATTAGGTGGCCCATCAACTATATGGATAAGGACGTCATCCATGATCCAGTGCGCCAGTTCGAGCCACAGCCCTTCTTGGCGCTGCCGACTTTAGTGCGTCTTATTACTATCGCTTTTTGTTTAATCGCAACTTCGGGAAGGGTATTTTCACAGACGGACATTCCGCAAAGGCCTCTATTTGCCAGCGACGACATTTTGGAAATCCGGCTTTCCGGAGATATCAAATCGTTGATGGACGAACGTACACCTGGCTCCAACTATTACCCCATAACACTCAGTTATCAAGACAAGGGCAACGCCTATCACGTACCCATAAAAGTTAAAACCCGGGGCCACTTCCGGCTTAACCGCGAGAATTGCGTCTATCCTCCCCTGATGCTGAATTTCTCAAAAAGTAAGGAGTTACCAATTCCCTTTAGTGACCAGGATAAGATCAAATTGGTTACTCCCTGCAAGGGCGAAAAATATGTCGTTCAGGAGTATCTGGTTTACAAGCTGTATAATCTCGTAACGCCAAAAAGCCTGAAAGCAAGGCTGGCGAAGGTTATCTATGAAGACACAATAAGAGGAAAAACAACGGATCCGCTGTACGGCATCTTGTTGGAAGATGATGACCAGATGGCAGAGCGCAACGGCGCAGTTATCACAGAAAAGAAAATCGTCAGGCCAGAGGCCACGCATCGCTCTGATTTTTTGAAGATGGCGGTCTTCGAATACCTGATCGGAAACACCGACTGGTCGGTCCAATATCAGCAAAATGTGAAACTGATAGCAGCTGATTCAACCTCCAAGCCTTCCACCGTTGCCTATGATTTCGACCACGCAGGTATTGTTCGTGCTCCTTATGCCAAGCCTGCACCGGAGTTAATGCTTGCCTCTACAGCGACGCGGCGTTACCGTGGATTCTGTATGGATGATATGACGGCATTTAATGAGGTGTTTGCATTGTTTAATGATCTCAAAGGAAGCCTTTACGAGGTGTATTCAGGCAACCAGCTGCTGGATGAGAAGTACATTAAACTGACCCTGAAGTTTTTTGATGATTTTTATGAGACCATCAACGATCCCAAAAAGGCGCGGAAGGAGTTTTTGTATCCTTGTGCCAAGGACGGCACCGGGAATGTTGTGATCAAGGGGCTTCAGAATAATTGATTGACTGAAAATCCATTACTATTTTCAATTCGTATTCCACTATGAAAGTATCCAGAAAACATTTTCTTCGAATGGCTGGTGCGTCGATTGCTGCGGCATCGATTCCTTCGTCTGCGCAAGCTGAGCCGGCGTTACCCAAACCACGAATAAAGCTCAGTGTTTCATCTTACTCATACTGGCACTTCAAAAAAGAAAAGTATCCCATTGAAAAGGTGA
>DASVBA010000299.1:0-2177 GCA_036376095.1 Chryseolinea sp. | reverse complement strand
TTGTTAGAGATTGATATGATTTCAGGTGAAATAGATGGAAATTGGTTGACTGGTTTTCCATCTAACTTTCACATTCTCTCTTAAGTCATGAATACTTTTTTCTATCCCTCGCCGATTGTTCTTGACAATGGTGTTGCTCTGGTAAGAATTATCGTCGGAGCCATGTTGATCTATCACGGCCAGGAAGTCTTTAACCCCGAGATCATGAATGGGTACCTGCAATGGGACACATTCAAAGGCCCCAGCTCAAAATTATTGGTCTACGCCGGCAAGTCATCAGAATTAATATCAGGACTTTTGTTATTCTTCGGTCTCCTTACCAGAGTTGGCGCGTTGTTAGCAATGGGCACCTTGTCGTACGTAACCTTTTTCGTCGGACATGGAAGATTCTGGTATGAAGATCAACACCCATTCATGTTCGTCTTGTTCGGTCTGATTTTTATTTTCACAGGGCCGGGAGCATGGAGCGTTGATGCTTTAATAATCGGGAAGAAGCCTGATCAATCTTAATACCGTTTAACAACATAAATTTTTGACTATGGAAGAGCATATCGTAAAAGTCAGATCGATACGGAGCGTTACCCACGACGTTCTGAGGCTGGTCGTTGACAAACCAGCGGGCTATACTTATGTACCTGGCCAGGCAACCGAAGTCGCCATCAACAAGGCGGAATGGCGAGAGCAGAGACGACCTTTTACTTTTACGAGTCTACCTGGTGAAGATCACCTTGAGTTCACCATAAAAACCTATCCATCGCATAGCGGTGTTACGAATGCCCTGCGCCAACTTAAACAAAACGACGAGCTTCTGCTCCATGACGTATGGGGAGCAATAGCTTACAAGGGTGAGGGAGTTTTTATCGCAGGTGGAGCAGGGGTGACTCCATTTATTGCTATCCTGCGGGATCTGGATTCTAAAAAACAGATTGGCAACAATGTGCTGATCTTTGCAAACAAGACCAGAGCCGACATCATCGATGAACCTGACTTTCAAAGAATTCTCGCGGACAGATTTATCAATATTCTTTCAGACGAGAAAGTCGATGGCTACGCACACGGTATGATCAATGAAGATTTTCTCAAGGGGAAGGTGAAAAATTTTATGCAACAATTTTATGTCTGCGGCCCGCCCCCAATGATGGATGCCGTGTTGGGACAACTTAAACGATTGGGTGTTGGGGAAAATGCCGTTACTGTGGAGATCTGACCAAACTAAAGCGAATTGATCTTCGCAACCAGATCCTTTACTTCTCGTATCGTCGAGCTGTTTACCTTGCGTTCCACACCCTTCATGAGTTCAAATTCCTCCAGCAGCGTGTCTAATTTTTCGCGCGCAGCATCTCGCCGCCCTGTAAGCAACAGGAATTTTGCGTACTCCATCCTTTTCCAATGATTGGCGGACGATCTATCCATATCCTGAAATTCTTTTTCTGCGTCAACCGAACTGCCCGTATAGTGAAGTGCCCATGCAAATGATACCCGTTCATCACTCTTTCGAAATTCTTTTTCCATTTCAAGAGTACGGCCTAATGTGACAGCTGCATCATAGTCCTTCTTAAGAAAATAGGTGTTCAGCAATTTCATCTGAAGTATTGGGTCATCCGCCATAAAACCTGTGAGGCATTCCTTGTAAAGAGTGATCGCTTCATCAAAGCGTCCATACGTCACATATCCGGCAGCAAGATTTGTCTTTGTCGTAATGTTATCACTCAAGCGGTGCGCTCTTTCCAATTGTTCAAGCCGATAATTAGTGATTACCACATTCTTGACTTCTTCGGCCAGCGTTTCGATGTTATCTCGGTTAAAAAAATGGTGGTAAAGGTAGATCGCGCAACCAATTCCTGGCAAGAACAGGATAAGCCAAAACCAGGTCTGCATCGAGTTGTTCCGATAGGCGTGATACAAACAAAATGCCTGGAGAATTAAAACGGGCGTGTAATATCCAATCATACTTAAATAATAAACGGTATTCGAAATGAGGCTTTTCGCGGCCAGCGGCTATAATAAGTTCAACGGCTGAATATTGCAACTATATTCTCATATGGGCCCTCAGGTAACAGGCGATAGAATCAGAATTTGAAAACCCATCGCCTCCGACTGATACACCTGTCCGGGTGATGTGACCTTCCATAGATTTTACTATGTTAGTGCCAGTTGCTCGCACTTTTATCCAAACG
>DASVBA010000298.1:0-2853 GCA_036376095.1 Chryseolinea sp. | reverse complement strand
TTGTTAGCCATGAGGTACATCCCCTCCCCTATTCCGATACATTTCAGCTTTTTATATAGCGCGACCGCTAATTCGTCGGGAAGGATGCAATATCACAAGATCAAGCCGGGTCAAAGCAAGTTGCGTATAAGCCGATCGGAGTTTATTAAAGCCTACAACGATGCTCATATCCTGGCGATAAATCCGCTCCAGCTAAGGGGCCAGGATGCAGTCTTTCAGTTTGAGTTTTACCTTTAACCGGTCAGCGGTTAATGATACTTTCCAGGTTCGCCGGGCTATAATTAATGGATTTCAGCGTCTTATTGTCAGACTTCCGGTAGATAAGCCACTTTCCGGCTTCTTCCTTATAATAACATTCTGTGCCGTCCTTTGTTTTATAGTGGTTGACTGTGGCAATAGCTTCCGCTTCTGAGGTGCAAGCTTTGCTCATGTTCGAACGCTGAACCTCATCAAATAATGACTTGAATTTTTCGCCCAGGCCAAACTCAAGGATCGCACCCGAAAGCACATACTGGATGTCGCATAACGCATCAGCTATTTCTACAATATCCTTTTCCAGGATGGCCACTTCGAGCTCCTTCAACTCTTCGGCTATCAGCGCGACGCGTAATTTGCAACGGTTCTCATCCGGTACCTGGGGCTTGTCTAAGATTGGGTGTTTAAATGTTCTATGAAATTCGGCTACTAATTCGAGTGCTTCGGGCTGCTTCATGATACGGTCGTCAAAAAAATAGGGTTCAATTCATCAGGCCCAACTAACTGACAGTAAGTGTAAACAGGTTTTTTGTCGTACTATTCAGGCACAGGCCACGGCAAACGTAAACAAATTTTGAAAAATTGACGTAATTTTGCCCAAGATGAAAGTATTTAGGATCAGATGTGTTATCAACGCCTTGTCGCTGTTTACGTGCGTCATTTTCCTGAATATGAGCTTTATCCTTGTTGAGATATCGGCGCTGAAGATGGATCAGGACAAGCAGATGGCGCGGAATCTTTCGGTGCTGGTGGCCAGTTGCGCAGCTGAAGAAGAGCCTGGCGGGGCTGCAGACGAAGATTCAACAGTTTCCGAACTGGATCTGATTTTCAGCAATTCATCAAACCCCGGCACTACTGCCAATTTCTCGAACGGAATACAATACAGTATCTGGTCGCACGGTCATCCACGGCTGGCGGAATACGAGATCTGCAATCCCCCTCCCGAAGCATAACATTTCTTTTTAGAATCATTTCAGAGAGACGACGAAAGCCTGTTGATATGGAAAGGCTATTTCTAACTCTGATCGCTCGATTCACTACTGTCCAGACATCACCTGATTATGCCGTGATGTTGACCTGGTCTCTACCAATTGCCAGGATGAAAAAAACTAACAATTGATTAAAAAAGAAATTTATGGTGTTATACAATTCATTACTAGAAGGGAATAAACAGTGGGTACGTGAAAAACTTGATCAAGATCCGGATTTCTTTGAGCGTTTGTCCAAAGGTCAGACGCCGCAATTCCTATGGATAGGTTGTTCAGACAGCCGGGTGCCGGCAAACGAGATAACGAACACACAGCCAGGCGATATTTTTGTTCATCGGAATATTGCAAATATGGTGGTGCACTCGGACATGAACATGCTGAGCGTACTCGATTATGCGGTGAATATTCTCAAAGTAAAACACGTGATCGTTTGTGGCCACTATGGTTGTGGCGGAGTGAAGGCAGCGATGGGCAACGAACAATTCGGACTGGTGGACAATTGGCTACGTTTCATAAAGGATGTGTATCGCACGCATGCGCAGGAACTGGATTCGATAAAGGATGAAGAGAAACGATTCAATCGATTTGCCGAGTTGAATGTAATTGAACAGGTATTTGATCTCACCAAAACGTCGATCATACAAAATGCATGGAGAGAACGCAACGAACCTAAAGTACACGGATGGATTTACGAACTTAAAACAGGACTTATAAAGGACCTTGGCGTAAGCTTCGACAGTTCTGCCAAGCTGCCATCCATCTACAAGATCAATAGCACAGTTGTTGCAGGGGCGCAAATTAATTCAGTGTTGGAAGAAAAAACGAACGGTAAATGACGACAGAGAAGACAAATATCTTTAAAAACCCAGCACAAGACCTGCCGGCGGGTGTGGTCGTTTTTCTTGTCGCCTTGCCACTCTGTTTGGGAGTGGCATTGGCATCAGGCGCTCCATTGTTTTCTGGAATAATTGCGGGTATAGCCGGAGGGTTGGTAGTTGGATCCATGAGTGGTTCTCAAGTAAGTGTGAGTGGACCGGCAGCCGGATTAACAACAATTGTTCTCGCCAGCATAACGAAAATGGGAAGCTTCGAGGCATTCCTTGTTACCGTGGTGTTGGCCGGGGCGATACAATTTATTTTGGGAGTGCTTAAAGCGGGAAGCATCGGAAATTACTTCCCCTCGGCGGTGATCAAAGGTATGTTGTCTGCGATTGGAATCATTCTCATCCTGAAACAAATCCCTCACGCGATTGGCTATGACAAGGACTTTGAAGGCGACGAGAGCTTCATTCAGGCCGATGGCGAAAATACTTTTTCCGAGGTTATTCATGCATTCAATTTCATAAACCCGGGCGCATTATTAATCTGTACCATCTCGCTTGTTATTTTGATTCTTTGGGAAAGCTCATATTTCAAGAGCAAAAAGTATTTAACACTAATCCCGGCTCCACTCCTCGTTGTAATCATTGGAGTTATTATTAACGAAATATTAAAGAGCAGGCTTCCGAGTTGGGCGATCCTAAATGAACACCTGGTTTCCCTGCCGGTTTCCAATGATGTCGCCTCCTTCGTAGGCCAATTCACGTTTCCGGATTTTTCGTCAATAGTA
>DASVBA010000252.1:0-6515 GCA_036376095.1 Chryseolinea sp. | reverse complement strand
ACCACGTAATCCGTTCCCTCATTTAGGGGAATGCCTCCAGCAAAAAGCTTGACTGAACCTTGAGAAACACCAAAGCCCGGGATCAATATTTCTTTTGACGAGCCGGCGCTGTAAAGTCCTTTGATGTAAAATTTGTTCTTCGTCGCGAATAGCTCCGCATCGGCTTTCGTTGTATTGTATAATGTATCATATGAATACTTCTGAATGAGGAAACTTTCGTTTGTTTCACCCCTGAAGGCCTCCCTCAGGCCTTCGCTAAACGGTTTCAAATAAGGAAAGATGATCAGGCCCGTCGTGGAATTTATGGTAATGCCTTCTATGAAGTCAAAGTTGCCATCGCGTTGGGGATCGTTTACAGGATTTAATCGGTCAAGCCCCAATATTTCTACGAGTTGCCGCGTCCTTACGGTCGTGCCTTCCTGTAATTGTGGGTTGTCGATACCGGTTCTGTCATCACGATATATGATACGCAATTGAAACCCATCACGCGTAAGCTGATTAACATTGAGGTTGTAGATGTTCTTCATCATCAGGTCCCACGTCGGGATGATCTTCTTTTCAGCATCGCGCACCGCGACCTTGCGCGGACGCAACAGTTTTAAGAAAATTACTTCATTGTCTTTGAGGTTAGCATACGATTCTGAAAGCTCGCCGACAACATGACGTTGCCCGTTGTACGTATATTCGTAAGCAACGGCGAGTGCTTCATCGTTCTGAAGCTTGCGTGTAAGTGTGATGTAGCCCAACTGTGGGTGGTATGTAAATTCGGTGGGCGCAAGTTTTCTTGCGCCGTTAATTTTTTCGTAGTCTGTTCCTCCAACAAGACCCCTGGCTCCTAAATATAGGTCGACGGAATCGCCGCGACTGGGAATGGCGGTGGCATAGGCGAAAAGGTCATTGGCAGGATTTGAGTTGGGGGAGGCGGGGTTAAGGATATTAACAGCCTTTTTGTTATAAACCCTCACTGGCTCCCCGACGTCCATCAGGCCAACAACGTTTCTCAGGGTCTGCGTATCGTTGTTACGATTTAGAATATATACCTCAACGCGCGTGATGTTTATACCGGAGATGATCTGCGGAGGATTGACTATCCACTGCCTGTAGTGATCTCTGAAAAAATGACCAAGAAAGAAGTGACGGTTCTCGTCATAGTTCGAAGCGATGATCTCGAAAGGCCGGCCCTGACCACCATTGTTTTGTCCTCCGAGATTAATGGAAGCAGTCTTACCACGTTGTGTCGTGGCGATAGCGGTGACATCCAGCTTTCCAAACTGGAGTTTTGCTTTTACGCCAAAAAGGTTCTGCGCTCCTTGTATCAAAGTGTTATTGAGAGGAAGGCTTACGTTACCAATTTCAAGTTTCTGAAGGATGTCTTCCTTGAATCCGGTGTATTCGACTTTCATGTTATTCTGAAAATCGAAAGAGTTATTATTGTCGAAGTTTGCCGATACCGCGAGCTTTTCGCCGATCTTTCCAATTACGCTCATGTTGATCTGTTGATCAAACTCGAACCCACCGTTGCGTTGTTGCCGTATGGGGATAGCGGGATTATTTATCTTTTGAAAGGCTCCGCCAAAATCCAGGGTTACAAAACCACGTGGTATAAGCTCGACATAACTTCCTCCGAAGATCCGATCAAGAATAGGACTGATGAATATCTTTGGAATAAGGCTACGGCCACTAACGGCGCTTTCGCCATCTTGCGCGCGAGCTCTGCCTTGCCAGTAGTCTTTTAATATCTGTCGGTCCTGATATTGTTTGAATTCGTCAAACGTCATGCTGGAGGTGGGCCTGTAATTAAGGTCTCCAATTTTTTCATAGATGGTGTAATTGCCTGCCGTATCGATCTCGACGTCAAGCTTCATCTGATTGGGATCTTTTAGATAAAGCGGCGATTCTGATGTTGTATTTGAAAATGGGTCGCCGTAGCGGTCGCTAAGGCGGTAGGTCGGTCTTCGCGTTGGTGTGTACGATTGATTGCCCGTCGTATCAGCTGGATTTGGACGCGGCTGATCCTGACCATACACCTCATCGGGCATGAATAGAAAACTCAGCCACACAACAAACATTCGGCTAAGCGTCAAAGCAACCTGATTCTTGTGTGTAAAGAAAGTCAAACGTGCTATGCGTTTTTAAGGGCCTGCTTAACTAAATCTTCTAATGTAATGGTATTTCCTGATTTTTTCAGGACGCTATCCACACTTTTCTCGGCTGCCGCTTTGGGTAAACCCAGCATGAGTAAAGCAGATAACGCTTCCTTCCTCACCGTATTGTGGGCACCAATAGAAATTGCTGGCTGTGTATCATCCCACGTCTCTTTCTTCAGCTTATCTTTCAGATCAATAATCACCCGAAGAGCGGTCTTTCCACCAATACCTTTGATCAACTGAAGCGCTGCTGCGTCTTCGCGTATGATCGCGGATTTCAGCTCATTGCTGTTCATGTATGACAACATCACTATGGCGGTGCTGGGCCCGACGCCGTTGACCGAGATCAACTGTTGAAATAGTTTTTTTTCCGCTTCATTACTGAATCCAAATAGAACATGTGCATCTTCCCGTATGGCCAAATGCGTATGTATCATTATATTCTCCTGCTCTTTGATGTCTGAGAAAGTTTGCAGTGAAATTTGCAGCTGGTAGCCTACACCGTTTACGTCAACAACAATTTGTGTTGGTTCCAGATGTACTAGTTTTCCTTTCAGGAATGCAATCATAAACAGCGTTATCGTTATGCAATCATGCCCTTAATACCAGGTATTGCCGGTGTAAACAGGTTAAAATAAGGCAAAAAATTCACTGCGATCAACTTGCGCTTAGACGTTTACGCCATCATAAAATTAAACCCACCGTCCTGGTTTATAGCAAGGCGCTAATTAGCAATAAAATGTTAAAAAAATAAGTCGGGTTACAACTACATGAGAATGCCAATCACAACCTAAAGATGATCATCCTGGTCGTGTAGTTGCGCATCAACAACAGCAATTGCCGCCATGTTTACAATTTCGCGGATCGAACTGCCAAGCTGAAGCACATGAACTGGTTTTTTCATTCCAAGGAGGATAGGGCCAATAGCTTCGGCGCCGCCTATTTCCATAAGCAGCTTATAGGCAATATTACCCGATGCCAGGTTTGGAAAAATCAGGGTGTTGGCGCCCTCTTTAGAAAGTGCGCTAAACGGAAAGGTCTCGTGCTGGATCAGAGTATTCAGCGCGACGTTGGCCTGTATGTCCCCTTCGACCACCAGATCCGGGTTTTTCAGCTTTGCCAACCGAACTGCTTCTCTTGCCTTGTCTGGTATTTCGCCCTTTGAGGATCCAAAGTTTGAATACGATAACATTGCAATGCGCGGGTTCATATCAAAAAATCTTACTCCCCTGGCCGTGAGCTCGATAATTTCTGCAAGCTGTTGCGCATCGGGATCGACGTTAACAGTGGTATCAGCAAAAAAGAAGGTCCCGCGTTTATTGTGAATGATATACATGCCCGCCACGCGATTTACTCCTTCCGCTGTACCTATTGTTTGAAGCGATGGCAAAATGGTTTTGGGATAGTCCTTTGTTAATCCACTTACCAACGCGTCAGCGTCGCCATGTTCCACCATCATCGCCGCGAAATAATTACGCTCGCGCATAAGACGAAGACAATCCTGATACGTAAGACCTTTACGCTGCCGTTTTTTGTAAAGTACCTCAGCATAACGATGCACGGTTTCATCCTCTTCGCGAGGATAAATAATAGGACAATCCTGCAGGTCGAGCTTGTGTTCTTCTATGAGGCTCAGGATTTCGTTTCTATTGCCAAGAAGGATGGGATGTGCGATTCCTTCATCGCGGAGTACCTGTGCCGCCTTAAGTATTTTGTGATGCGTGGCTTCTGTAAATACCACACGCTTCGGTTGTTTCTTTGCTCGTTCGATAACTCGCGACATCAGCTTTTGATCAATGCCGATTCGCTTTTGTAACTCGTTGTGATATCCTTCCCAATCCGTGATAGGATTTTTTGCTACGCCGGAGGCAATAGCAGCCTTAGCGACAGCAGGAGAGATCGTAGTTATCAATCGTGTATCGAGTGGTTTCGGGATGAGGTACTCGCGACCAAACCGGATCTTATCTATTGCGTATGCCTTCACCACCATATCGGGTACGGGCTCTTTCGCTAACGCCGCTAACGCATGAACCGCGGCGTGTTTCATGGGTTCGTTAATTTCTGTCGCACGTACGTCTAGCGCACCACGGAAGATATAAGGAAAACCAAGCACGTTGTTGACCTGGTTAGGATGATCGGATCGGCCCGTTGCCATAATAATGTCTGACCTTGTTTTCATCGCCAGATCGTATGAGATCTCGGGATCCGGGTTCGCCAATGCAAAAACGATCGGATCTTTTGACATGTTATTGAGATCCTCAGGTGTGATGGCGTCCGCTACGGAAAGGCCGATGAATACATCGGCGCCCTTCATTGCTTCCTGTAAACTTGCAACCTTGCGCTTCGTAACAAACTGTTTTTTGATATCATCAAGGTTTGCCCGGTCTTCGTGAAGAACACCTTTACTATCGCACATGATGAGATTCTCTTTTTTAGCTCCGAGAGCAATGTAAAGTTTACTACAGCTTATTGCAGCAGCACCCGCACCGTTGACAACGATCTGAACGTCTTCAATTTTTTTTCCTACAATTTCTAATGCATTCAACAACGCAGCGGCTGAAATTATTGCAGTTCCATGCTGATCATCATGCATGATAGGTATGTTCATTTTCTCGCGGAGCTCAGTTTCAATCTTGAAACACTCAGGGGCTTTGATATCTTCCAGGTTTACGCCCCCAAATGTAGGCTCCAATGATTTTACGATCTTGATGAATGAATCCGGATCCTCTTCATTAATCTCTATGTCAAATACGTCAATGCCAGCAAACTTTTTGAAAAGCACGCCTTTGCCCTCCATCACGGGCTTTGATGCTTCAGGACCAATATTACCCAAACCGAGCACAGCAGTACCATTCGAAATCACAGCGACGAGATTTCCTTTTGATGTATACTTATACACGTCTTCTACATTAGCAGCAATTTCTTTACAGGGCTCGGCTACACCCGGTGAATAGGCAAGGGCCAGATCTAATTGGGAACTTAGTACTTTTGTGGGCACGACTTCAATCTTGCCAGGTTGACCTTGCATATGATAATTCAAGGCGTCTTGCTTTCGGATCTTAATGGACATGAACTCGATAATTTAGGTCGGTAAAGATAACAAGGTAAGCGAAAAAGAAATATTATATTCTAATTTTGCATTGACTCGTTATCTATATAATGCACAGCCAATAAGTGTCAGTACTGATGGTATCCAGGTTAAAAGGTTATTTGTTGTATATCGTTGTTTCCCTGGTGGGATTGCTTATGCTCGGGAACATCTATCTTATTTATCTCAATAATCAGGTTATATCCTCGAATAAAGAACAACAAGAAGCCGCTGAACGAATAAAACTCAACACCCTTGATGTAATACGAAGTCTCCACCTTCTCGACCTTGCAATAAGAAGCTACACGTTCGTAAAAGGCGACCATTTTCTTAACGCAGCAGATATCGCCATCAGAGATAATACCCTTGCCATTTCGCGGCTTGAAGACCCTTTGAAATCGCAGGATTTTCCTATGGCTGAATTTTATCGACTGAAGGACTCGGTAAACTCGTATATCAGCGTAGCGCGTCAAATGCTTGATTTGATATCGAAAGGCCGCCAGAAAGAATTTGTTGATATTCTGTCGACGGATCCCGGATACAGCGTGTGGCAACAACATCAAGCCTTTTCTGCACTTGTGAGTGATTTCGAAGACGGCATCTCAAGTAGCGCAAAGGCACGATATGAAGCGGCGTTGAATAACAGTTATGTACTCCAGATCTTGTTGTTCTTGATCGCAATACCAACTCTTGGTTATACTGCTTATTACACCAGTCGTAATCTTTCGGTTTCGGAACAATTGAGGAAGTCGGAGGAAGAAAAAGCGAAAATTCTCAGCGACCAAAATCGACTGCTTGAAAAGACTGTGTTTGAACGAACTCATGAGATCCTAGCACAGAATGAAGAAATGACAGCCTACAATGAGCAGTTGCTACTGCAACAACGAGAAATCGAACTGCAGCGCAATAGCCTTTCCAAACAAAACGAAAGTTTAATGGAGGCGAAGCGAATTATTGAAGAACAAAATCTTCTCATTCAACAAAAGAACAACGAGCTGGGAATCGAGGTTGCCCGGCAAACACGAGATCTTAAACAGACTAACCTCGAACTCATTGAACAAAACACCAGGCTTGAGCAGTTTGGGTTCATCATATCCCACAACCTTCGCGCACCCATGGCCAGGCTAGTGGGTTTGTCCGCAATACTCGGTTTTAGCAGTGATCCGCGCGAAATGTCGGAAATCGTAAGTCTAATGGTGAAATCGACGCAAGATCTTGATCAGGTAATAAAGGATCTGACGCTTATAATTGGGATACAAAAAATGGATACAAAAGTTCTC
>DASVBA010000363.1:0-10947 GCA_036376095.1 Chryseolinea sp. | reverse complement strand
AAGCTCGGTATCCGTGTCCCTGAGTATAACTGCAGCGAATATCAACGGCGCGAGTATACCAGCTCCTTTGTTACAGATGCCCATTATACTGATCCGTTGTGCCGCTCTTTCTTTTGGTCCTAGCACAGTGATGTACGGGTTGGCAGCTGTTTGTAGCACCGCTAATCCAATTCCGATGGTAAACAGTCCGAAGAGAAATATTTCATATGTTCTGGTCAGTGCCGCCGGCACAAATATGAATGCTCCCAGGGCCATGGCCCAGAAGCCTACCATCATTCCTTTCTTAAAACCCACCCTCATTAACAAGTAAGACGACGGGACTGACATAAAAAAATAGGAGATGTAGAACGCAAACGTTACGAGATAAAGTCTGACGTTTGCTTTAATCTCAAACGCGATCTTAAAGTAGGGAATGAGAATTGCATTAACCCAGGAGACAAAACCAAAAATAAAGAACAACAGTGCAATGATCAGAATGGAAATAGCATACTCCCTTTTTGTCAAGGCTGATACGTCAATGGCAGTTGTTTTGGATTTGTTCATGTACAGATCAGCTCTCTAATATAAATCAATTAATGGTTTGGGCCGCTATGCCATTATTCCACGGGTTAATAATGATGCTGACGATGGATCCAGAAAGATCGTGCAGTGTGGATGTTGCTGAAGTATGCTGGCCGGATAAAGATTACTAACCGGATTTTCAACACTATTCTTGACGGCGACAGCTTTTCTGGAATCGGGTACAGAGCAAATGATCTGGTTCGATCTCATGATTTGCCTCACAGACATGCTGATCGCCTTTCGGGGAACGTCGTCAATAGATGGAAACCATCCTTCACCAAACTGTTGCTGAACACATTGATCATCGAGATTTACCACGAGGTAAGGTTTTTCAGTCTCGAAATCGGCAGGGGGATCGTTGAAGGCAAGGTGGCCGTTCTCTCCAATGCCCACCAATGCGACGTCGATGGGGTGGTTGGAGATCAATTTACTCAACCGCTCACATTCCGAAACAGGGTCTGCTTCGCCATCGATGAGAAATGCAGCTTTAAGAGGGGGAACCCTTGCGATAAACCGCTCTTTCAGGTATTTTCTGAAGCTGGCTGGATGTGTTATTGGTAAACCAATATATTCATCGAGGTGGAACATTACTACTTTACTCCATTCAATACCTTCCTCCGCTATCAACTGATTTAGCGTCTCAAACTGACTTGTGCCCGTTGCAAGGATGATATTGGCTATTCCTCGTTCGGAAATTGCGTTGCGTATAGCCCGGCCGGCACTGATCCCGGCTTCCTTTCCCATCTCCTTGACGTCCCTGCTTATTACTATGTCCACGATGACTTCGTTATAATTTCACTTTTGTATTTCCACCTTTCTGCAGGAAAACATCGACCGGCTCGTTCGCCTTCCATGATCCCGACGTGAAGTCCGGAACATCAACGGAGTTCGAACGGGTGGCTACCGACTTTTCACTGAGTGGTGCTACTGCACTCCAGGCTGCGGCATCATAGACATCGATATCCAGCGGTAAGCCATTTCGCAAACAATCGATGAGTCTCCAGTCCATAAGAAAGTCCATACCCCCGTGTCCCCCGATTTGTTTCGCCAGCTCTCCTACCTTCTTGACAATAGGCGGCGCGTATTTTTCCTCCAGTGCTTTGAAGTCAGTTTCGTTCACCCATCCTTCATGATTGTTGGAGATACGTCCGGGCTCAGGATATTTCAGCGCAGTGCCTTTTGTTCCGCTGACAAGGTGAATACGCGAATAAGGTCGTGGTGATGTTACATCGTGCTGTATCATCATGGTCTTGCCCTTGGACGTCCGGATAGTTGTGGTATTCATATTACCACGATAGGTCTTGTTTTCATAGGGCTTATAAAAACTGTCTGTTGCTGCAAGTTTCTTCGCCTCTGCTGCCATCATAAAGTCGTTGCTGGACATCGAAACCAGGTAATCCATTTTGTCACCGCGGTTTATATCAAGCACCTGTGCGATTGGTCCCAGTCCATGAGTGGGGTAGAGGCTTCCGTTGCGCATATTCTCTTTCAACCTCCACATATCGTAGTAGTTTGTCTTCGAGAAATTACTGTCCAGCAAGTGATGGATATAAGCCCCTTCTGTGTGAACGATGTCACCGAAGTAACCCTGCCTTGCCATATTCAGCGTCATGAGTTCAAAGAAATCATAACAACAGTTTTCAAGTATCATGCAGTGCTGCTTTGTCTTCTCAGAGGTTTCCACCAGCTGCCAGCATTCTTCAACCGTTACTGCTGCGGGCACTTCGGAGGCAGCGTGTTTGCCGTGCTCCATCGCGTACACGGCCATTGGCGTATGAAGTTTCCACGGAGTGGCGATGTAGATAAGGTCGATATCCTTTCGATCACATACTTTTTTCCAATCGTCTTCGCCGCCGCTGTAAACATCCGGTTTATGATTGGTGTTGGCCAATGATGCCTTTACTTTGTTAGCTTTCTCCGGACGTATATCGCATAACGCTTTAATATCGACACCGTCTATCTTGCTCATACGCGAGACGGCGCCTGGTCCTCTGTTCCCCAATCCAATAAATCCTATCCTTACGGTTTCGATCTTCGGAGCAGCATAACCGCTCATATTGAAATGTTTACCACCTTGCCGAATGGCATTATCAACGGGTGTTGCAGCAATGGCTTCCTGTCCGTCAAGAATATTGGTGCTGGCTAGCCCTATTCCGGCGAGGCCGGAGAGCTTGAGGAAATTTCTTCGATTACTTTTCATGATGGTGTAGTTAAAGATCAGTAGATACTTAATTATTTTGACGTGTTAGCTCTTCAGCCATTTGTCGAACCATGCGAAAGCTTCGTCCTGCATTTGCGCATCGAACTTATGAGGGCCGGGATAATACGAGCATTTATATCGGTCTGACGCTTTTGCCTTTTTGAAAACTTCGGCTAAAATACTGTCGGCTTTTTTCATTTCAGGAAGGGTGTACAGGAAATCGTCCGAGTCGTTCAAAACCATAGTAGGAAGCGGAACTCTAAGTCCGAGGATCTCCGGGAAATCGAGCTCATTGGGAACCATGGGCACGTACGTCATCCACGTGTGGGTATATGATTTATTGAGCAGGAAATCTTTCCAGGTGGACATAAAGCCTACGCATACTGCACATTTAATACGAGGGTCGAGTCCTCCCATAAAAACTGTTCTGAGTCCTCCGCCGGAAAGGCCTGCGCATCCGATATTGGTGGCATCAACATCGTTGCGGGCACTCAAGACATCGAGGGCTTTTTGGTCTTCTGCAAAGAATACGGAAGGCCAGGTGGTTCCAGCGCAAAACAAAGACTTGGCCATGACATGCTCATGCTGTCCAGCCCAATCGTTGTAGGATTTGATGTTATTTTGATTTTCAGGATCCTCATCGGTCAGGCCGTCGCGCATGTGCTCAGGCACATCTTGCATCATAACCCTTCGTGTACCGAAGGTGAACGCATCAGGTACCAGAACAACGTAACCTCTCTTGGCAATTTCATTTGCCCATGCGCGCTTGCTATAATAATCCTGCTGATGTGACACCATCAACGGGTGTTGCTGATCGGATGTTTTGGTGATCTTTCTTGTTCCAAAGTACTTGTTTCCCCCATGATCGTGAAAACCCAGTATCGCAGGTAGTCGACCCGTTGCATTGGCCGGCTTTAAGAGAATGGCGTCAGTTGGACGACCATAAGGAAGTTGCCAGCTGAGCTCCTCGATGCGCAGGCCATCGTACGTATACTGTTTTTTCACAGTCACTTTTGGTGTGGCGCCGATGTCTGGTATGGCCATCCGGTCCAGAAGTTTTTTTCTGGCTGCTTCCTTCCATGCGGCCAGGTTCGACCATTCCGATTTTCTGAAGGAATGTGATGGAAGTTTGCCTTCAGTCAACGACGACGACCAGGGGCCGTACTGACCGATTATACTAAGATTTTCTTCACTCATGGGTACGTCTGCTGCAGATATATTTTTTGTCAACCCCGTGGAGGCCAAACTTGAGTTTTCTTCGGAAAAAGAAAATGCGTTCGAACTTGCGGCAGTAAGTCCAAGCAGGCTTGTCCACTTCAAAAAATCTCTGCGTTTAGTTTTCATTTTTATGTTGATGTGATAAAGTTAAGTTATCCGGAAGATTGACTCATTGATATTTTTGAATACTTCGTCATTTTTTAACAATAAAAGTGATCTTCCCTGACTGTCGTGGTTCGGTCGCATAATATAATTGGATCAAACACCTTGAACATTCAATGAAGTGTTCTTTCCAGGAATTCGTCATCAATCTGATCACCGATCCGGTAAAAACCAGGAGTAAGACCGCAGATGTGTGCACGTGTGCATTCGGGTGTGTGATGTGTGCTTTGAAATCAAAGCCCAACTGGCCCAAAGAAGCCGGGATTGTAGCGTTCATTAGTAATTATTAATATTAATCTATGTGTTTTTATCTTCATTCGCGCTAACTTTTATTCCAACGGGCTTAATTAAAACGAAGAATAATGAAAGGGTTCCTGCAAGCAATCGCATTACTGTGTGTCGTGTCTGGCTGCACACAACGGTCCGCTCAGACTGAAGGTGAAGGCAGTAGCGATTCAGCGGCATATCCTCTGGAGATTCTTCAATTTGAAGAAGCCGACGAAAATCCGGTATTCACAGGAACAGGTGGCGATACGTGGGATCAGAAGATCAGGGAACGAGGATACATTCTCAAGGAGGATAGCATGTATCACATGTGGTATACCGGATATCGTGAAGATCCTGATACTGACATGCACCTTGGATACGCCACCTCACCCGACGGGTTAAAGTGGACACGATACGACGGCAATCCAATTTTTGATTCCGGCTGGGTAGAGGACATGATGGTGCTTAAGCATGAAGGCACGTATTACATGTTCGCGGAAGGAAAGGATGACATTGCACATATGCTGACCTCTACTGACAGGATTAACTGGATCGAGCACGGGCCACTTGATATTCGTAAAAAGAATGGCTTACCGATCAGCAGCGGACCATACGGTACCCCGACAGTCTGGCTGGAGGATGGGGTGTGGTATCTCTTTTACGAACGCGGAGATCTGGGGATCTGGCTGGCAACTTCCAACGATCGAAAGATATGGACAAATAAACAGGACGAGCCCGTACTGCAGATCGGTCCCGAGGAGTATGATAAGTACGGTGTCGCGTTCAATCAGATCATAAAGCACAAAAGGAAATATTATGCATATTATCATGCCACGGAATATGAAGACTGGCATGAATGGACCAGTTGTGTTGCAATTTCAGATGACCTCATCCATTGGAAAAAATATCCAGAGAACCCAATTCAGCGCGAAAATAAATCCAGTTCTATTCTTGTGCACGATGGTGTGCAATTCAGGTTGTATACCATGCATGATGAGGTAGTAGTGCACTTGCCGAAGAGGTAAGTTTGCGAGGAGTGGACCGACGTCAGTCGGTCTCACGACGAAGCAATCCCCTCCCTATGAAATACACACCTGGATAACCAGTACATTGTACCTAACGTCGAGGCAGTAAGTGCATAACCGAGCCGTGAGCAGAAATTTTTTAATGTGTAGGTCACGACATTCAGCACGCCGTAGTCTGGGGGTTGCTTCGCACTTGCGCGCATGCCTCGCAAACCCGGTCGAAGCCGCGACTGCCATAGTCAAGCAATCCCTTTTCTATGAAATACACGCCTGGAAAACCGATAGGCCAGCACTAATTTTCGTGTGTAGGTCTGCCCTGTGCGCACTCGGTCGGCTCCGGGTTACTTCGCGCCCTCCACTTCCGCTCGCAAAACCGGTTCGCCCTTTTTGCAATCCCGCAATTGATCTTTAACTTACCCTCTTCATTAATTAACCTAAACAATTTGAGGGGACTTCTACTCTTTCTCTTACTTTTTGGCCTGTTTCCTGCTTTCTCGCAGTCTGTCCTGGACATCAAACTCGATGGTTCTGAGAAGGGAAAAAGCCTGAGTGCCTATCTGACGGACCTGGAAAAGGTCCATCCTGTGCGATTTTATTTCCTTAACGACTGGATCGATCACCTCACCCTCACCGAAAGTCTTTCAGGGATCACATTACGCGAAGCACTTGATGAATTGTTCAAAGGATCCGATCTGAACTACCTGGAGATCAACCAACATTCTATTGCGCTGGTAAAGGACCCAACCCACGCCATTCAGCATCACGCGATGATTAACGTGGCCCAACGGGCTCACAAGAAAATTGAAAAGGTACTTATTGGAAGCAAGTCAGACGCGTTGGGCGGTCGACAAGTCACGCTTAGAGGTGTAATCACTGAAAACAAATCCAGAGATCCGCTTGTGGGCGCAAGCGTGATAGCAACCGACATTCCTGTTGGAACCGTAACCGACGCTGAAGGCCGATTCGAGTTGAAAGTGCCCAGTGGTGATCACGTTATAACTTTCAGCTATGTGAACTTCGAAGAAAAAGTGATCGACCTTGAAATTTATAAGGATGGTGTTGTCAACCAGGAACTGGAAGAAGTACCAACGGTGCTGGAGGAAGTGGTTATTCAGGATATGTCGGCGCGGGAAATAACGACCAGCGGTATTGGGACGACTAGTCTGAGCATGAAGGAAATTAAACGCGCACCTGCTATGCTCGGCGAAGTGGATTTAATCAAACAAATACAAACCCTACCTGGTGTAACCACAACTGGTGAAGCCGCGAGTGGTTACAACGTCCGGGGTGGTAGCGTAGACCAGAACCTTATCCTATATGATGGCCTGCCCGTTTTTAACAGTTCGCACGTATTTGGATTCTTTTCGGCATTCAATGCTGAGGCTATACGCGATGTGACCTTCTACCGAGGCGGTATTCCTGCCGAATTTGGTGGAAGGATCTCTTCTGTGCTCGATATCAGGTCAAAAGAAGGAGACAGGGAACGATGGGGAGTAAGCGGTGGAATAGGGATCATCTCAAGTAACTTAATGGTACACGGTCCGATCATCAAAAACAAGACGATGGTTGCAGCATCCTTCCGCACCACGTATTCGGACTGGCTCATTAACACTATACAAAGTAACTACGTTGACCTGCGTAATAGCTCCGTTACATTCTACGATGGAGCGGCGAAGTTAACACACTTGTTTAGCCCGAAAACAAAGCTCACCTTATCGGGTTACATTAGTCATGATCAGTTCAAGCTTAATGGTGACTCAACGTATCGATGGGATACCAAAATGGGATCTCTTCGGCTGGATCATGAGTTCAGCACCAAATTCACTGGCGCATTATCGGCCGGTTATGGCACCTATAGTTATGAGGTATTTGACGAAAATCCGAACGCTGGCTTTGAGCTAAGTTATAAGATCACCTACCCTACAGTCAAAGCAGATTTCAACGTTAAGCTCGGGAAGCACAAGATCGCGTTTGGCGCACAGGGAGTGTTTTACGATTTTAATCCGGGCACGCTGACTCCTTCGTCCGATTTGTCCGACAAGAAGTTTATCCAAATGGAAAAACAATATTCCATCGAATCAGGTCTTTACGTCTCTGATCAGTTCCAGGTGTTCACCAAGTTTCACATTGATGCCGGACTGCGTCTTTCGATGTTCCAGGCCGTTGGGCCGGGGTCCGTGAACATCTATAAGTCCGGCGTACCTCGTGAGACGTTGAACCTGATCGACACCGTCCACTATGCAGATGGCGAAACGATCAAATCGTATTACAACCTGGAGCCCAGGCTCGGCTTGCGTTACGAGATCACACCGGAGTCTTCCGTTAAAATGGGATACAACCGGATATTTCAGTACCTGCATTTAGTCACAAACACTACAGCCGTAACTCCTGTTGACATATGGCAACCCAGTGGCTACTATTTCAAACCGCAAATGGCAGATCAGTTTTCCATAGGTTACTACAGGAACTTTAAGGACAGGAAGTATGAAGCGTTTGTGGAAGTGTATTACAAGACCATTGAGAACGTTCTTGACTTCAAAGATGGTGCTCAATTGTTGCTGAATCCACAGATCGAAACTGATTTGTTACAAGGCAGTGCGCGTGCATACGGTGCTGAGATGCAAGTCACGAAGACGGGAGGTAAGCTTGAAGGATCGTTAGGGTATACTTATTCGCGTTCGCTTCGTACTATTGAAGGCGAATTCCCGGACGAATCTATAAATGATGGGGAAGAATATCCTTCCAACTATGATCAGCCTCATGTCGTCAACTTAAATTGGAAATACAATATCACGAGACGATTCTTCTTTACCGGTGCATTCACGTATCGCACAGGGCGGCCGATCACGCTTCCGTTAACAGCATTCAGCGTTGAAAACTTTACGGTATCCTCGTTCTCCGACCGCAACGCGTACAGAATACCGGATTACCATCGACTGGATCTCGGTTTGGTTATCGAAGGAAGTCACAAGCGCAAAAAGCTGTGGGACGGAACATGGACGATATCCGTTTACAACGTTTATGGACGAAGGAACCCATATACGATCTTCTTTAAAGAAGTGAGACCGGGTATCCTCCGGCCTTACAGGCTTTCGATCATTGGCACAGCGCTGCCCTCCATATCTTACAGCTTTAAGATCTAGGTTGCATGAGAAGGAGAAGATCCATATTGCCCGTTCTATTGATCCTTTTTGCAAGCGCATGCCTTGACCGCATTGATATCGAAGTAGGTGACATCGCAACAAACTCAATAGTGGTCAACGGATTCATTACCAATGAACCAGGTCCTTATCAAGTTACCATCAACACGGCGTTTGATATAGAGTCGAAGGAATCGTTCAAATATCCGGTATCCGCCAAACGTGTAGTATTATCCGACAACACCGGCATAAGTGAGGTGTTGACCGAAGCCTCCGAAGGAATTTATGTTACTAAGGCCGACGGCATACGCGGAATGGTGGGAAGAACGTACGTGCTTAAGGTTGAATTGGGCGATGGGCGTGTATATGAATCTGTGCCGGATACATTGCTGGAATCCGGAAGAATAGACAGCTTGTACGCATTGTTCACGGAAGAAAAAACGCTCGACAATAGTGCGACTGTGTATGGTTTTGACGTGAAGTTCGTTCCTTCAATTGTGTCGGAAAACAGCTATCACCTGATGTGGAAGTTTACTGGCACCTTTCAGGCAAATACAAATCCAGAATATAAAATTCTGGAGCCATGTGGGGACGTTACCTGCTCAGGGTGTAACCGTTGTAACTATAAACCTTTATGCAGCGGCCTTAGGAATATCTCTCCTCTTCCGGGGCTCGAACGCGCGGTATTTGTCCGGATCGGACCTTGTGAGTGTTGTACATGCTGGTATGATTTCTTTAACTCCCAACCCTTATTAAGCGATGACCTGTACGTGCAGCAGGGCAAATTTTCTGCTCAAACTGCCGTGCACATACCCCTGGACGCCTGGACGTTTCAGCATAGGGTATATGCCAAGGTCACGCAGTTTACATTGTCGCGTCGGGCATTTGATTTCTGGAAGGCTGTGAAAGATCAAAAGACAGCGATCAACAGCTTGTTTCAACCGGTAACTGGAAAAATCAAAACAAACTTTGTGCAGATAGACGGTCCTCCTGCAGGAATTGATGGATTATTTTTCGCGGCAGGTATCGCAAGCAAAAGCATATTCATTGACCGCGATGACGTACGCGAAGGCGTGCCCATTCCAGATCCGGGCGTTCCGTTTGCAGAGAGCTGTTTAAAATTGTTTCCATATGCTACCACTGAAAAACCTGAATTCTGGGAGTAGAACCATTAATTGATTGAGAAAACTTGAAAAAGTACTGTGAATTATATTATGACGTAATGGATAAGCGCGGGGCAACGATCGTAAAGATGTGCTCGTTCCTGCTTATGCTTTCGACCGTAGCCTGTGTCGACCGGATCGACCTTGATACTGATATCGGCGAAAACTTCCCCATCGCGGTGGAAGGCTTTATCACTGACGAACCGGGACCTTATAAGGTTGAATTATCAAAATCATTCGACATGGAATCGAAAGAGTCCATAAAAGCCCCGATATCTGCGAAGAAAGTTTCCATCCTTGACGACCAGGGCTATACGGAGGACCTGGTGGAAATCAGCCAGGGTGTTTATCAGACAAATCCAAATGGTATTCGTGGAGAGGTTGGACGCGCATACAAAGTACGAATTCAGCTACTTGATGGCAGGATATATGAGTCCATACCTGATACATTGAAGGCTTATGGGACAGTGGATAGTGTATATCATGAATTCATGCAAGAAAAAAATACTCAGGGTGTCACTAACTACGGATTCAATGTCTATTTCGATGCCAATGCAGGACCCCAAAGTGCATTCTATTTTCTGTGGAAGTTCAAAGGTACGTTTCAGGTAGACACCAACCCGGAATTGTATAAGGTGCCCTGTGGTGGCGAATCGAGATGCCCCAGTCCACGTCCATGCAGCTCGTATGTAATTGGCGCTGATGGAAATCTTGAATATGTAAAGCCATGTGAATGTTGTACGTGTTGGGTAGACTTCTTCAATGATATGCCGGTTGTTAGCGACAATCAGTTTATTGATGGTGGCAAGTTTACAAAGATCAAAGCAACATACATTCCCGTAACTCAGTGGACCTTTATGTACAAAGTGCACGCAGAAGTGAAGCAATACACGCTGTCGCGCCGGGCCTTTAATTTCTGGAAAGCGGTCGTTGCACAAAAGACGGCTACGACAAGTCTATTTCAGCCTATTACCGGAAAGGTCGTGGGCAACCTCATTCAAATAAGCGGAGAGCCGGGACAAATCGAAGGATTGTTCTATGCTTCATCCGTAGCCAGCAAGTCAATGTTCATTACACGCCAGGATGTGCCCGATGAAGGAATGATTCCACCTCAGGATCTTCCGTACGAAGAAAGCTGTACGAAATTGTTCCCCTATTCAACAACTGAAAAACCAGTTTACTGGGATTGATCATAAATGAATTTATACGCC
>DASVBA010000249.1:0-4775 GCA_036376095.1 Chryseolinea sp. | reverse complement strand
TCGGCGCTCGCAGCACTAAATGATGGATTGTAGTTCGTGCCAAGTGCCGGAACTTCTATGTTCACCGTGTTACCGCAGTTCATGTAAAGCGTTGGAGCATTACCTGTGGTGACCCTGATGACTGGGCGCGCAACATAGTATTCGATTGGTTGTTCAAACTCGCGGCCCTTCACTGTAATTTTTGCCTTGAACGATTTCCTGGCGATACCATTCTTATCATAGTCGCCACCTTGGGCTGTGAATTCAATCTTACCCATTTTCACCCCGCCTTCGTCAATTACCGGAAGTTTTCCACCGTCCTTGAAAAATTCAGACTCTATAGCCGTTGAAGAACCGGTGAGGAACATTTCTGCTTCATATTTAGCGCCTGCTGCAACAGTTGAAGATTTTGCTCTTACCATCGGCACAAATTGGTCCATGGTAAGTCGGTTTGCTCCGGCATCCTTCGCCAATTTATCTAGCACGCGAGCTTCGTAGTCAAGTACTTCAGTTTCGGCTTGCGTAACTGACGCTAATGCTGCGATCACAGGAGTATTCTCAAAAGTGAATGTTAAAAAGTCCTTCCGAACATGGTCGTCATCAGAAGCGAAGATCGGGATTTCCTTGGGAGCCTTAGCGATTTTTGGTAGCGGTGGCTCCATAGCGGCTATTTGATTCAATTGCTTCACGTAATCGTTCAGCAGTGTCTCATAGTTCTTACCAACCGAAGACTTTGCATCGATCATCATGGCAGCAACCTTCGAGCTATGATCATTAATCAAACCTTCGTTGATCTCAGTCGCTCCCGATTTTTCCATCATTTGCTTCTTCAGTGTTTCGATGGAAGCAATCGTGCTCTTCGTAAGGGCCCTGACCTTCTCGGCATTATCTCTCGCCTTGACTACAACCGGGTCCGGACTTGCACCTGCATCGGCAATGATACCCTTCAGGATCGCTTCACTTTCTTTGTCGCCTTCTGTTATAAGCCCACTAAGAGTTTCGTTGATAATGGCAAACTTCTCAAGGACCGCATTACTAACCTGGAGCGCAAGCAGCGCCGTCAAAACGAGGTACATCATACCTATCATTTTTTGACGAGGTGTTTCTTTTTTACCTGCCATGTTTTGGTTCTTTTATTGTTAAACGTTCAAGATCAGAGTTCATTATGCCTGTCCCCCACCTTTCATAGCAGTAAGCATACTTCCATAAACCTTATTCAAGGAAGTAAGATTGTCCGTCAGCTTACCAAGCTCTGAGGTAAACTTCGCTGTATTGTCACCAACTTTCGAAAGGCCGTTCATGGCACCTGTCAGGCTCTCATAGAACTTATTCATATTCTTCACGTGACTATCCGCATCTTTCAATTCCATTTCATACACAGAATTGAGGGCAGCCAGGTTCTTAGTTACTTTTTGCACTTGTGAATGATATTCTCCCGCATCTTTAGAAGCTTCAGACATGCTCGAAACAGCTTTGATCGCGGTGTCGTAAGACTTGTTCATCTCAAGAAGTTGAGTTGAAGCTTTCTTAACATTAGAAGCGTAGTCGGTGGTTGCCACAGCCGCATCGGAAAGGTTCGACATCTTCTTTGCAGATTCGGCAAGGTTGTTCAATCCTTTGCCAAGGCTGTCTAGAAGTTCAGGGCCTATCTTGGCCTTCTCAAGGGAGACATCGAGCTGCTGTGTAAGTGAGGCACCGCCTTTGTTGGAGATCCTTGTGGGAACTGATGGAGCTTCATAGTCCTCACCCAGTTCAGGGTAAACCTTAGACCAATCTGGCTCTTGATGAGGCGGCTCAAAAGCACTTAAAAAGAATATTATAGCTTCTGTCGTTAATCCGATAAACAACATTTGGTCAGCACCCTCGTAGTGGAGGATCTTAAATAAAGCACCAATAATTACGACTGCCGCACCAATACCATAAATTTTCGGCATTATGGTTTTATAGAGTAGTTCCGTAAATCCGCCTTTTTTCTTGCTCATTGTAGTAATGGTTTAAGTTTTGCCTTTTGATATTTTAAAGTTAGGTAAAAAATGAAAGTTTATTCGGGTTAAAATTCTTGTCCGGACGAACGCCCGAGGTGGGTCATTGCGCACCTGAATCCGATATAAGCCCGCGTGCTATCTTTAAATTCATAAGTCCGTGTACCGGTTTCCAGATAGTAGGCAACATCTTTCCAAGAACCTCCGCGAACGACCTTCTTAGGTGGTACTTTAGGATTGTATTTAGAGCTTTCGGGATTTGTCCTAGGGTCGATATACTGTGGATTCAAGTCCCAAACTGTGGGGACCGAAGCAGGGTTAAAATCGTCGAGGACCCACTCAGAAACGTTACCTGCCATGTCATACAAACCGTAGTCGTTAGGGAAATAAGCCTGAACAGGCGACGAGTAGGCAAAACCATCGTCGTAGAAGTTACCACGACCAGGTTTGAAGTTAGCAAGCATACAGCCCTTTGAGTTTCTTATGTAAGGATTGCCCCAAGGATACTTTGCCATATCGCGGCCACCACGGGCAGCATATTCCCACTCAGCTTCCGAAGGTAGGCGGAATCCCGGCATCGGGAAGTCTCCCACGCTCTTCCTGTAGTCGTTAAGGTAAGCTGTTCTCCATTGTCCGAAGAATACAGCAGCGTCCCAGTTGACTCCTACTACCGGATAGGCGTCGTAGCCTGGGTGCCAGTAATAATAATCCTGAATGGGGTCACCCATATGGTGTGCAAAGTCACGCACCCATGCTGCAGTATCGGGATAGTATTTCTGACGGAATGTTTCGGCATCAACCGTTTCGAAACCCTCAATGCTACCGTTGTCTACGAGGAAAAAGTTTGTAAACTGACGATACTCGTTGTTGGTGATTTCCGTATCGTCCATGAAGAACGAACCGATCGTTACCTGCTTATTGAAGTTGATCTGCGTCGACGCAGGATCTTCATCAGCTTGTCCCATGTGGAATGTTCCAGCGGGAATTGGAACCATCCCGTACGGGATAGTCATCACCCAGCCTTCACGCCCCGGAACGCCGACCAGTTCACCCTGGTCGCCACCCTTTTTGCCGCCAAGGCCTAGCAATCCACAGGCACTTGCAACTGCACCTGCCAGGACTAAAACAAGTTTTGAAACAACCGATTTATTCATACTTAATGCTCAGTTTGTCTATGCTAAAAATTTAAGGCTCCAAAGTTACCGTTTATTCGCCTTATTTTTTTGAGAAACGGATCACAAATTCCGCAAAATCTTAAGAATCCCAAAATCAATTGTCGGTTAGTGCCTATACCGAGGGGTTCGAACGACTTTTTTACCGCTACCCGGATTCACCGGAAGATCGTAACTCAACATAAATTCAAGCGAAAAGCTTTCCTTCGCTGCCTGGTCCTTGATAATGAAATCTATCGCAGTACCAAGCTTCAAAGATTTATCCTTCATCAGGGAATATCCAAGCAATAAACTTGCGGCTTCTGACTGTCTAAACGCCAATCCTCCCCACATCGTATCTTTAATGTGAGCAATTCCCGCAAAATCAAGCTGCCATTTATTGAGATCTGTTCTGGCCGCCGCACTAAACTGTATTTTCAAGTCAAAACTTACCTCGTAAAAATAACCTCCGGTGAGGTTAATGTGGTTTTCCAACGCACCCCTGACACTATCAGCGCCAAAATCAAACTCTGATTTCAACAGGTGGTTAAATCCTGCCCCCCCATAAAACTTTTCAGATCTGTAAAAAATACCGATTCCAAGGTCGGGCCTCACCTGTGATTCTTTGCCCTCCACGATAAGTGGATCACCTTCCTGAATATAGCGATAATATTTGCCATTTACTGTCTGTGAATACATCCCAAGCTTTACGCCGAAGCTCAATTTATTTTCTTTGATGCCTAGATGATAGGCATACATTGCCTGTGCTTCCAGGTTATTCTGAGGTCCGAGTTTATCGTTCATGATATAAGCACCGAACCCGCTTCTGAGCTTATAGATAGGAGTGTTAAAACTTACCAGTTGTGTCGTGGGTGCACCACCGTCACCAAAACTCGACTGATATCCCAGCCACTGACTGCGGTGCAATGCCGTCAATCTTGTCACCCCATCGACACCCGCAAATGCAGGAGTTACATACAGGTTATTAAACATGTACTGTGTGAAGAGGGCATCTTGCTGAGCAAAAACACGTGCTCCAAGGAAGAGCAGCAAGAGGGTATAAAAAATCCTTTTCGGCATTAAGTTTAAAAAGTAGAATCTAAAGTAAGCGCTTTTTTACGACACTGTCAACTAATGTAATTAAAGTGTAATAAAAAAGATCACTTTCTAAAATTCATAGGATGAACGACTTATTTAATGCCGTTCGCCTTCTTGATGTAGAGTTCCAGCGCTCCTGTCATCGAGGGAGCATTTGGTAAAGGAGCTTCAATATCGAGAATCAAGCCAGCGTCCTGTGCCGCTTTTGCGGTGGTTGGTCCAAAGACTGCTATCCTTGTATTATTCTGTTTGAAGTCAGGAAAATTCACAAAAAGAGAATTAATGCCTGAAGGACTAAAAAATGCAAGAATATCGTAAAAGACTTCCTTCAAATCTGACAAGTTTGCGGCCACGGTGTGGTAGATGATCCCTTCCGTATATTGATAAGCCCCTTCTCTAAGAAAATCCGGTATGTCATTCTTACGAATGTCGGAGCAGGGGAAGAGGTACTTTTCATTCTTGTGTTTCTTCAAAATCTCCAGGAGATCCTGCGCCGTCTTAAGTCCTGTAAAAATTTTGCGCTTACGAATCACGATATACTTCTGCAGATAGTTTGAAGTTTGAT